>CAZISK010000580.1:0-5719 GCA_964541355.1 uncultured Candidatus Obscuribacterales bacterium | reverse complement strand
GTCGGCACCGGTGCTGGCTTGCATCGTTCGGCGATTTTCAACCAACTGCCTCATGCCGGGATCCAGCTCGTAAAGTCTATACAAAGGGTCCAGCGAGTGTTTGATTGTCGACAGGATGCCATTGACTTCGGACCCGATAATATTGAACGCCGCTTTAGCCTGAGGCGACGTAGCGTTGGTATCTATGTCGTCGGCTAGACGAACAAGCCGATCAGTCTCCTTCACCAATTTGGTGAGAAGCTGAAGAACATGAATATCTTTTGTTTCGCGGCTTGGATCGGACATCGGTGAAAATACCCTTCTCTACCATTTAACCAGGTTATCCCAGAATTGTGACCGTCAAGTGTCAAGACAAACTGAACCCATATATTTTACCCGCGGGGAAGGCTCATCTGTACTGGTATTCAAGACAAGGGCGCCAAGATTAATTGACCGCCACCTGCATATTTGACATGATAGCCGCACTTGTCTTTGAGTCTCTTCAAAATATTATTGAAAGAATACCGTTGTGGAATCGATTCTTCGCGTTGAGCAATTATCAACTGTTTTTCATACGGAGTCGGGTCTTGTCAAGGCGGTAGACAACGTCAGTTTTTCAATCGACAAAGGTTCGGTGCTAGGTGTAGTTGGCGAGTCCGGTTGCGGGAAGTCAATTACATCACTTTCAATGCTCAGACTGGTGCCACCACCCGGCGAAATTGTCGGTGGTCGCATCATTTTAGAAGGGCAAGACCTCCTGAGCATCTCCGAAGCACAGATGCGAAAGGTAAGAGGTAATAAGATCGCTTTTATACCGCAAGACCCCATGACCTCGCTTAATCCGGTCTACACCGTTGGTGCCCAGATTGTCGAAGCAATAGAGCTGCACCAGCGGGTCGGACGCGATGAGGCGCGCCAGCGCGCGATCCAGGCACTTGAGCAAGTGCGTATTCCACAAGCAGGGCAGCGTGTCGATGACTATCCGCACCAATTTTCAGGCGGTATGCGGCAGCGTGTAATGATAGCCATGGCGCTATCTTGCAATCCGCTCGTGCTCATCGCTGATGAACCGACAACTGCGCTGGACGTCACCGTTCAAGCACAAATCCTCGATCTTTTGCGCGAGCTTCAAAGAGATCGAGGTATGTCCATTCTATTGATCACCCACGATCTTGGTGTAGTGGCGGAGATGTGCGAACACGTGGCGGTGATGTATGCCGGATCCGTTGTCGAGTACGCCGAAGTAAAGGAGCTGTTCCGCAATCCCAAACACCCTTATACAAACGGTCTTCTCAACTCCGTGCCCCGACCTGATACGGTCAAGCTAAAGCCCATCGAAGGTCAGCCGCCCAGTCTTCTTGCACTGCCGCCCGGTTGTCGGTTCGCCAATCGCTGTCCACTCGTGGAAGATCGCTGTCTACCCGCCGTACCCCCTCTGGAAGAGAAGGTGCTGGAGCACTTCGCCAGATGCGTCGTGGTATAAGCAGCTCGACAACAAATATAAATAATGCAATACAGGTTGAAGATCGGAGCCGATCAACGGGACAATTACAAACTCCCATTGAATGCAAACCTTTTGTCGAGTTGAATTTGAGATGCGAATTGCAACAACCGCCCAAATAAGAGATCTGGAGAGCAACTGGATCAAACAGTGCGATGAAGGTTGGGGTCAGGTGCTCATGGAGATAGCAGGCCGGGGCGCGGCTATCAGAGCCTTACGAATGTGGCAGGAGAATCCAGGCGAAGTCGTAGTAGTCTGTGGAAAGGGCAATAATGGAGGCGATGGACTGGTCGTTGCTCGCTATCTGACACTATGGGGAGTGCCGGTCAAAGTATGGCTCGTTTCACAAGACAGAAAGCAATCGGATGACGTAACTTCGAAAGAGAAGGCCGGGAGCGGTGCGACGACATCCAAGTCCGGCAGTGTTCAAGCCACGGCAGCTTCAGTAGAAATCAAACCGGCTTCCCAGACCGACATACATAAAGCCGCTTCCTCTGCGCAAATGCGCACGCGTGAAAGCTCGGTCAACAAGTCCATTTTAGAATCATTGCATGTTCCTGTCCGGGTTCTTCACGAGCGCCTTGTCGATGATCAATTCGATGCGTATGAAACCGGATCCGGCTCCGATCCGGACGTGGATGAGATTTTCGATGGCACAGCACTGATTGTCGATGCTTTATTCGGAACCGGCTTGACCCAACCGATCGAGGGATTGTACAAGCGCGTAATCGACGCCATCAACAGGAGCGCCAAGCGTGTACTAGCAATCGATATTCCTAGTGGTATCAATTCCGATACCGGACAAATTATGGGCGCGGCGGTGAGAGCGGACCAGACAATTTCGTTCGGCTATCTCAAGCCGGGATTATTGACCCATCCAGGAGCAACTCTTGCCGGTCGCCTCGGAATCTGCGACATCGGATTGCCGGAGTTGCCCGAGAGCTCGCCTGACCTTAATCTGCTTACCGTAGAGATTGTGCGCGAAATCCTGCCGCTCAGACCTAGCGATTCCCACAAAGGTACTTTCGGTCACGTGCTTTTGATCGCTGGCAGCACTGGAATGGCCGGCGCCGCTATGCTTGCCTCGCACAGCGCACTTAGAGTCGGTGCCGGTCTGGCTTATCTGGCCGCCCCAAAGTCGTTGGTCAACTATCTCCCTCCAGAGGAGGTCATCTACAGGCCGATGCCGGAAAGTGGAAGCGGCACGCTCAGTCTCGACGCATACGAAGCGATGAAGACGCATATCGCAAACGCCAGCGCCATCGTACTGGGACCCGGTCTCGGCTTGAATGACGATACCATAGCTCTTGTGGAGAAACTGATCGGCAATATAGATTGTCCTTGTGTCATTGATGCTGACGGCTTGAATGCCATTTCGAAAAAACCTTCAATTTTGCAGAGCAATGAAGGCACTGTCGTGCTCACTCCTCATCCGAAAGAGCTCGCTCGTCTCCTGGATTGCAACGTCTCAACTGTCCAATCCGATCGTATCGGTCAGGCGATCAATGCAGCTAAAAAGTTCAACTGCGTAGTTGTTTTGAAGGGCTCGATGTCGGTAATAGCGAACCCAACAGGCGAAGTTTTCATCAATCCAACCGGTAATCCTGCCATGGCAACAGCTGGAGCCGGGGATGTTCTGTCCGGCATTATCGGCGGTCTGCTCGCCCAAAGAGTCGATCCGTTCCAGGCCGCCGCCTGTGGAGTTTATATTCATGGCCGAGCCGGAGACATTCTCTCGCAAGAGCTGGGAGAATCCGGTATCGTTGCTGGTGACCTAAAACGTCTCATACCATTTGCGGTCGAAAGCATCAGAGCCGGCGATCGCAGCAACCTCGAGAGCATGCTGCTCACTGATGGTTCCGATTAGAGAGCTGTCTAAAATACAATGTGGGGGAAGTTATGGCTTCGAAGAAGAACAAGGAAAAATTCTCGAAGATTCACGAGTTCGTTTCACCATATAAGGTGACAAGCGGAAACTCGTTTAAACTAGCCGATTTCAAACCGGACAACACCGGACCATTTTCCAGCGAGAAAAAGCAGGAAGCAGAGGATCTGCTCAGCGAGGGCATTGAATTGCTCCAGATCCAGCAGGACCTGCTCTACGCCCAGGACCGATATGCAATGCTCCTCGTGTTTCAAGCGATGGATGCTGCCGGCAAGGACGGCACAATCAAGCATGTAATGTCGGGAATCAATCCACAAGGATGTCAGGTCTATTCTTTCAAGCAACCGTCCCCGGAAGAGCTCGACCACGACTATATGTGGCGCTACCAGCGGTGCCTGCCCGAGCGTGGGCGCATTGGCATCTACAACCGGTCGTATTATGAAGAAGTCCTTGTCGTACGTGTTCATGAAGAAATCCTGGCGCATCAACGAATCCCAGACGAACTGATAACTAAGGATATCTGGCAGGATAGATTGGGGGACATCGCCAACTTCGAGAGTTATCTCTCGCGCAACGGCGTGGTGGTCTTGAAGTTCTTCTTGAACGTATCGAAAGAGGAGCAGAAGAAGCGATTCATAGCTCGTCTGGATAAAAGCGAGAAAAACTGGAAATTCTCATCTGCCGATCTGTCCGAGCGCCGCTACTGGAACGACTACATGAAGGCTTATCAAGACGCCATCCGAGCGACCGCCTCCAAGTGCGCGCCGTGGTATATCGTACCGGCCGACAACAAATGGTACACGCGACTGGTGGTGGCTGGTGCCATCGTCGATACCATGAACAACATGAACCTGGCCTATCCGGTCGTCGATAAAGTTAAGATGAAGGAGATCGAAGAGGCGCGCCAGCTTCTCGCCGAGGGCGATGTTTGATCCTGTGAGCTGTCACACCTGGATCTCCGTGCGGCTTCCGCGATCCAATCTTCTATGATGAGGACCAGTTTCCCTATCCCCAGCTCGAACGATGTCGGTCTTGCTCGATGCCTGAGAGACGCCGGCGCTGTTATGGTACGTCGTTCTCGAACGAATACCTCTTCAATGATAGCCCTTCATCGTTGAGGACGTGAAAAGGTTTCTATAAGGGCGTTCAACTCGGCGAACGGTGCCTCAGCTCGCGGATGTTTTGCGTCCGAAACTTTCGTCGCGATTGCATTTCAACGACCAGGTCACAAGCAGGTTGAGACTATTCAGCGAGGCGGCTAACCATCAATCATCTCGAAAGCGCCGGCTCTAGGAAGTCAATCCGCCCCTTACCGGTCATGGCCATAGCCTTGACTCCCAGAGGCAACACTCGGCACATTTGCGTTTGACCGAACGCCATTGCGAAGCAGGATGGTATCTTGAGTTCGCGCACCTTCTCGTCGAAGAGCTCCTCTGCCGAAAGCATACTATAAGCACCGCGGATGCCGCAGTTGTCGAACTGCCCGAACAGAAGCGCAGCAACTTTTTGGAGCTGTCCTGAAACATCGAGACTAACCAGCAGTCGATCCAAAACATCCGGTCGCTCATTCTTGTCCTCGAGAAGGAGAATGCGATTCTTCAGTGAAGGCTGGAATCTGGTTCCCATCAGAGAAAAGAGCGCCGAGAGATTACCTCCCGATGTCAGGCCTTCTACGGTCCCGTCGACCGGTGCGTAGATGAACCCGGACGGAAATTCGTCTATCGTCTCTACCGGTGGTAGCACTTTGGTGCTGGTGACGGCCGAAGCAATGTCGTCGAAAACCTGTCGTGTCCTGATATTATCCAGGTTGTGACCGTGAAAACAGATAAGACCGGTCATTTTGTGGATTGCAAGCAGAAGCGATGTATTCTCGTCGCTGCCAACAATCACTTTTGGATCTGCCTTGAGCCCATCGTAGTCAATCTGCTCCAGGATGCGCAGTGAGCCGTAGCCGCCTGAGATGCAAAAAATTCCTCTGACTGTACGATCTTTTATAAAACCGTTCAGATCTGACGCTCGCGATTCGTCCGTACCAGCGAGATAGCCATGTATCGACAGTACGCTCTTTCCTACGATCGGAACGAAACCCATGTCCGACAGTATAGAGGAGGCGCGGGCGACAGCCAGCCATCCATCCGGTCTGCTCGCCGGGGCGACGATTCCGACTTTGTCACCGGACTTCAGCGCCCTCCCTTTGAGCGGCGCTGCACCACTTTCGGTGGCTTTTTTCCTTCTAGCTTTCTCATTCAGATTGGCCATTTGTTCAAGCTGTCATCTACTTCCATTACCGACTGTACATCTTTGACCGCGAATCTTTAGGGGCTTAAACGGTAGCGGGCTCTTCGTTTTTCAAT
>CAZISK010000579.1:0-5725 GCA_964541355.1 uncultured Candidatus Obscuribacterales bacterium | reverse complement strand
GCAGGAGACCTTCCCCAACATTGTCGCGCGCTTGGCGCCAGGGGTTCAGCAGGAGACTCTGGTTAAGCTGGAGAGTTTGAAGAACGATCCAGCTATGAAGGATTTGCAACCGGGACTGTCGGACCTCTATACAAAAGTGAACGCGGTGTTGAGTAAAACTGGCTCGTGATTGCATTCGTGATTGTGCATTGAGGAACAACATATGAAGTTGAAATCAGTCGAAACGACTCCAAATCCAAATAGTATGAAGCTGAACCTGGATGAGCGGCTAGGTTCCGCTGTCACGCTTACAAAGGAGGGTTGCTCTGACGCACCGGATTGGCTGAAAGAATTGTTGCAGATTGACGGTTTGCAGAGTGTGTTCTTGTGCAATGACTTCCTCACGCTCAACAAGGATCCACGCGCAGATTGGCAGCCGATTTTAGAGAGTGCAGCTGCTATTGTGACTGGGCAGGAACGTACTGCTCCGTCGACTGCTCAGCAGAGGAAAGCCGCGGAGACGGAAGGGCAGGTGCATGTGCTAGTGCAGACCTTTCGTGGAGTACCGATTCAGATAAAGGCGACGGATTTTGAGAGCGAAGCTCGCGTTGCGCTTAGCCAGCGGTTCAATGAAGCTGCGATGCGGATACAAGAGGAGACTGGACTGGACTTTCTGGCAGAACGATACTGGGCGGATCACGGCAGGCGGTATGGTGAACGCGAGGCGGTCGCTAACGAGCTGAAAGCCGAACTCGAAGGGATGTTCGATCAAGCTGCGCTTGCTGATGTGGTGGCACAAGCTCTTGGTGAAAAGAGCGCGCGTGAGGTGTCTCTTGAAGTTTTGAGTGAGTGGCTGTCGGAAGTAGATTGGAGCCGCAGATTGGCGGCGGTGACTGAGTTGAGTCGATTGCCGGGCAGTTTTGACCTGTTGGTGCGCGCTCTCTCTGATGAACATCCACAGGTCAGGAGACTCGCAGCGGCGGCGCTTGGAGCGACCGGTGAGCCGGCAGCGGTGCAACCACTTTGCCAAGCCCTTTTGAAAGATCAATCGATTGGAGTGCGGCGCACCGCAGGTGATGCGCTCTCCGACATTGGTGAATCTGCTGCTCACGCTGCCATGTGCCAGGCATTGTCCGACTCTAATAAGCTTGTGCGCTGGAGAGCGGCTCGATTCCTATTTGATGTGGGAGAAGAGAGTGCTCTTCCGTTCTTGGAAAAGGCATTGGCGGATGATGCATTTGAAGTACGCCTTGAAGTTGAAGCCGCCATTGGAAGAATTCGTGGAGGTGCTGAGGGGCTCGCGCCCATGTGGAAACAGATCTCAAATAGGTAAAGGTGCTCACCGTTATGACAGATACTGCTGAACAGCTGATCCCGGTCTTTACGCCATCACTGGCGGTGCTGTTGACTGAGGGAGAGAGGCTCAAAGGGAAGCCCTTGACCGAAGATGAGGTAGTCGGCATTCGGGATAATGCGGTCTGCATGATGGTGCTGCCGGAAGTCGCGGTCGGCATGGACGAAAGCAGGGGTTACTGCGACGTAGAGCCGGAAAACTGTTGGGCGGACTGGCATCGTCTACGCGTGGAGCTGACTGGAAATGGTTGCTTGCCAAAAATTGTTCTGTGTTTAGTTGGCGATGATGAGTTTGAAAAACGAGCGATCCCTATCCTTGAAGAAGAAAACATCGAGTACGAGGTTCAAGAGCACGATGATCGCATGGTTAAAGCTTTTGAACGATGCGATTCTGCCGTGCATCCGTCACTGGAAAAAGAGGATTTCGAGAAGATTGGTGCGCATACGCGCGTAATCTATATACTAAGTCGCAATTTCCCGTCGGCACAAGGACCGATAGCCAGCTTTGTTTTTCTTCAGGCTGGACGACGGTTGATAGAAGAAGCCGGCGCTGTCGCGGTCAAATGCGAGAGCTCTGGAATTGCGCATTCGGCGAAGCGTTGGATCGAACTCAGTGAGAAGGCCGGAACTGAGCCGGCGGATACTCCTGAGTTTTGGGAATCACTTTTTAAAGCGTACGTGAAGTTTCCAATTGCATCGAGCAAAGATTTCTATTCGTGCGGTATGCATCTACTCGGCTATCCAGACGTGATTATCGCGCAGTCGCTACTGGATAAGCTGGCTGACGATGTATCACCCGAGAAAGTCTCTGTGCTCTGGTTCTACATGTTTTGCCTTTATCTCATGATTGAGTGTAACATCGGCGGGTTCAGATCTGGTGACACTTTTCGGCCACTTGAACACGAGCCGCGCATTCGGGTCCGCTGGGAGCAATGCACTGGCTACGAGACAGATGATTTCTACTTCAATCCATTCGGGCGATGGCGGTTGGCTGAGCTGCTGGCGTAAGAGATCCGGTGTATCAACAATCTTCAAATCGATGTTATTTATCGGGTTGTCTCACGAAAAATTCAAGCAAAATTGCGGAACAGTATTTTCGACGACGCGGAGCTTGCAGATGCAAATCTGCATAAGGCAGACCTCTGTGGTGCAGATCTGACAAATGCACGGATAGATAACTTGACTGAGTTCCGAGGTGCCAAGTACGACGATGCCACCAAACTACCATCGAATTTCTCGCAGTGGAACGTAATGGAGTGGAAAGGAAGCGGTCCTGATCCATTTAAACAGTTTCAGGCAATCGTAGATGCACGCTATGGTGTCGTATATAGTGTCAATCAGTATAGTCCGAATTGGATCACTCAGAAATGAGAAATCCACACCGCGATTGTGTGGCAACGTAGGTGGTGTTATGTGGAAATGCGTGTCAATTGAAGAGAACGATGATACACTTTCCCAAATCCACACAGTCTGAACATTAATCCCCATTACATCCATTGAACAAGATCTAAAAGCGCCGAACTGGTAGAGTGGAGCCAGCGTGATTTAGGTCGGCCGGCTCGGGGGATTTATGAGTATTGAATACCTGGTTCACATAGAATGCCCCGTGAGGGAACAGTATCCGAATGAGAAGTTCGTGCGACAACTCAAGAATCGTGGACATGCTCATGCAATTGTAGAGATTGCGAAGGAAGATGGTAACACGCTTCCGCCGTCCGAGCTCATGATCAGTCGTGTCCTCTATACGCCGGATGGGCAGACGGAGGCGCAAGAGGTCTCTGTTCAAACGCTGCTCGAAGAATCCGAGCATCTGTTTTCACTCCAAGAACATTGCACGGAATGCCCAGTCAATCTGTTGAAGCAACCGTTCAGTTGTTATGGCACAATTGCGTACCCAATTCTCGCATCAACAGAAGAGTGGCTTTTGTCGCGGCTACCGCAAGACGAGGACTCAATACCGCTTAACATGCTGATTCGCTATCTAAAAGATTTCGAGATCGACGGTGGACCGATTAATCAAATGCGTGAAGACCCGACGTTTTTTGAGAACAGCGATCCGTTGGAGAGAAAGTGGCCTGGCGGTCTCACGTTAACCTCTTCACAGCTTATGCAAATGCTTTTCTGTGTTGGACCAGTTGAACCTCCGCATTCCAAGTCTGTATTGTTCTATTTCAATTTCATTCCTCACGAAACAGATCTGGATTCATTCCTGGAGACGATTCAAACAGGCGGAGTGCAGAATGTGGAATTCAAGAATTTCGATTACAGTGAAGATAACCTCCAGATCTGTGACTTCAACGATTTCTTCTTGACCATGATCGCTGCTGCGTCGATAGATTCAGTATTGCTTATAGATTTCTAGTTCCTGCTGGTCTTAGCTTTGACTATTTGTCGATTGCAGTTGAGTTTTGGAATAAGCTAAATCGATCAGGTTCAATTGGGAACTCTATCGACAAACAAGTCGAAGCTTTCCCCAGCAGTGTCTTTGTGCAGGACTTCAATCGGGAACTGTTTCGACAAACTATCGAAAACTGTAGAGTATCAGACACCGCTGTTTTCTGAAGTCCGTGGCAAGACCAAGACGGAGATGACCATGAGTCTTGCGACTCCGGAGAAAGCTGCTGAGATTAGGAAGTTCATCAAGGAAGCCGGCGGTAACGCGACCTGGGATCGACTGGCGGAGTATCTGGAGCAGTCCACTGGTGGCAAGGAGACATTTGTCATCAATCGTTCTTTTGAAGCACCAATCGATACTGTGTTCGACATGTGGACGGATCCCGAGCATTTTGCGAAGTGGTTGCCTCCGACTGGATGCGAGATGGAATTCATCAGATGTGATATCAAGCCTGGTGGCAACACTTTCTTTCGAATGTTCGGTAACGGGCTTAATATGCATGGTCGTGCACATTACCTGGAGATTGAGAAGCCTCATCGTATTGTCTATACTCAGCAGTTTTGTGACGAGAATGAGAATTTGAGTCGACATCCGCTTGCGCCGACCTGGCCTGCCACCATGTTGACGACGGTACAGCTCACGGCTGAGGGACCGGCTCAGACTCGCTTCACCGTTACGTGGGAATGTCACGGAGACACTACAGCCGAAGAGCTCGCGACTTCCGTTGCCGAGCAAGCGGTATGACGATGGGATGGACCGGCTCGTTCGACAAGTTGGAGGCTTATCTGGAAGGTCGTTCTTAGCAGAAAGATCTCTATGCTATACGAGTCGTTTTCAGATTATTGAGAAAGCGACTCGGCTCGCCCTCGTCTTTTCGCTGTGTTCCGCGTTTTCAAAGTCCTTCGGGAAGTCGGCGGTCTCCGGACCAGACATCAGATTGAGCTCCACGTAATGGATGGTGCCCTTGTGTATATCTTCGACTTTTCAATTCGATATTCTTGTGTATAATAGAAGTGCCTCACCATGTGTGCGAGGAAGGACAAGATGCTCTTCAATATGGAACTCAAAGGATTAACGCCGCTTGGTCTCGGACTTTGTCGAGATGAGCGGCGCTCGGCAAAGTAGCCGCAATAGTGCGTGAGAGCGTCACTGAAGTTTTGTTGAATCGAAAATTCGTGAATGACTGCTGAAACAGTCTTTCTGTGTGCATGCGCTACCAGCATGTGCAGCTCGTTTTCAGTAAGTCAGCGCGCTGATACGATGAAGTACAGCACGTGGCTGTTGCGCTGCGCGGAAATATTAGGCCGAACAATTCCTTCGGCTTCGGACTAACACACCCAGACGCATTTTGCGTTCGGTCGATTGCGTGCGCGCCGATCGTGTGCAAGATGTGGAATAAAATAAATGGAGAATTAAAATCATGACCACCAAAATGTTTGAGAGAATCAAACCAAATATCAACATCGGAACCATCGGACATGTCGATCATGGTAAAATGAGCTTGACGGCAGCCATTACACTCGTCTTGTCGAAGTACGGCAAGACCACGTTCAAGCGCTATAACGAGATTGACTCCGCGCCCGAAGAACAGATCAGAGGAATCACCATCAACGTGGCTCACATCGAGTACGAAACCGAAAATCGTCACTACAGCCACGTGGACTGCCCTGGTCATGCCGACTATATCAAGAATATGATCTCCGGTGCGGCTCAGATGGATGGTGCCATCCTGGTCCTCTCTGCGCATGATGGACCAATGACGCAAACTCGCGAACACATTCTTCTGGCGCGCCAGGTCGGAGTGCCGCATATTGTTGTGTTTGTGAACAAGTGCGACCTGGTTGACGATCCAGAAATCATCGACCTTGTTGAACTTGAAACTCGCGAATTGCTGTCGAAGTTCGACTTCGCTGGTGACACTGTCCCATTCATTCGGGGCAGTGCACTGAAGGCACTTGAAGGTGATCTCGAGCAAGAGCAGAACATCTTGCGGCTAAT
>CAZISK010000578.1:0-5728 GCA_964541355.1 uncultured Candidatus Obscuribacterales bacterium | reverse complement strand
GGTTCTCGCCCTGCTCGGATTCGCGGCGACCGCCTTTATAATCACAATAACTCTTTCAGCGGCTGACGCTACGGCTCACATCGTCGAGAACCCGATGATTCCTGAAGCCTGGAATTGGCGCCACCACCGCGTCGAGGTCACGTTCGCGCTGATAGCCCTGTTGGGCGCGCTGTTCTTGAAGGGGTTTCAGGAAGCGATAGGACTTTCGGTATTCATCGTCCTGATTTATCTGGTACTCAGCGCCGTAATTCTGATTAACGGGCTGCACCAGCTCATCTTCGTTCAACCGCAGTTATGGTCCAACTGGACGGATCAGCTCTTCAAGCAATACAAATCTTTCGATGTCATGTTTGGCGTCTCACTTCTGATGTTCCCAAAACTTGCTCTCGGTTTGTCTGGGTTTGAAACTGGTGTTGCGGTATTACCCTTGGTGAAGGGCGAGCCTGGTGACAGTCCGGAGTCTCCTGCGGGAAGAATTCGAAATGGGCAAAAACTTCTGACTGCGGCGGGTTTGATAATGAGTGTTTTCCTCATTCCCAGTAGTATCGTTACTACTTTGTTGATACCAGCGCCGCTGTATCAGGTAGGTGGAGAGGCTAATGGAAGAGCTCTCGCTTATCTCGCACATACCTACCTGGGTGACTGGTTTGGTACCGCATATGATGTCAGCACAATTTTGATTCTCTGGTTCGCCGGAGCGTCCGCAATTGCGGGTCTGTTGAGCCTGGTTCCGAAATACCTGCCTCGATACGGCATGGCGCCCGGTTGGGCGGCGGCGATCCGTCCGCTGGTCGTGTTCTTTACCACCGTCGCCTTCGGTGTCACCTACCTCTTCGAAGCCGGCGTCGACGAACAGGCCGGCGCGTATGCAACCGGAGTTCTCGTGCTCATTACTTCGGCAGCCATTGCCGCGACGATTACGGTGTGGCAACAGAAATTGAGACGGAGGTTCTATTTCCTCGTCATCAGTATTATCTTTGTGTACACCTCCTTCGCCAACATGTCTGAGCGTCCAGAAGGATTGCAGATTGCAATCTTCTTTATCTTTAGTATACTGGTGGCATCAGTGGTATCACGTGCGTTGCGTGCCACGGAGCTTCGTGTCGAGAAGGTTCATTTCGATGCCAAGGCGCTGTCCTTCATAGAGCAGGCATTGACCAGCCACTTTGGCGAGATCAGATTGCTGGCGCATAAAGCCGGAATGAAGGATTTCAGAGATGACGAATTGCGATCGCGTTTTGTGCATAGCATTCAGCAACCGGAAGGCGATTTTATTTTCCTCGAGGTCAGCCTGTCAGACGCCTCGGAGTTTTCCGAAGATTTGCTGGAAGTCACCGGTCATGAGGAAAGCGGATACAAGATTCTTCGCTGCTCCAATTCAGCGGTACCGAATGCAATCGCGGCTATCCTTTTAGAGATTCGCGATCGAACCAAGAAGATCCCGCATGCTTATTTTGGCTGGACGCAAGGCCATCCGATTCAGCACATGATCCGCTACATTTTTCTTGGCGAAGGAGAAACAGCGACGCTGACCCGGGAGATACTGCGGGGAGCGGAACCATACGAAGACAGAAGGCCGATTGTACATGTCGCATAGGTAGGTTAATATTCTCAGGTAAATATAATGAGTAGCGACCAGATCAACAAAGAAAACCAAAAGAACGACGATGCCGACTCAGGAGAGAAGCCGGCTGACAAAGCAGCCTCTCAGGAGAAGCCGACGATTGACCAATCGTCAGCTCACGGCAAAGGGGACGCTGCCGATGGACAGAAGACGGATTCTGCTGATGCTCAAGGGGCAACGTCACCGACGGAATCGAAATCCAGCGAGAAAAGTCATCTGGCGACTGATACTGCTACTGGTGGCAGTCATTCTCAAGGCTCGCTTGAGCGCCCGGAGTCCGAG
Organism: uncultured Candidatus Obscuribacterales bacterium; assembly: GCA_964541355.1. Lineage (GTDB taxonomy): Bacteria > Cyanobacteriota > Vampirovibrionia > Obscuribacterales > Obscuribacteraceae > JADYXR01. The sequence continues at coordinate 3,822 of CAZISK010000578.1, read as the reverse complement.
TCCGATCCATCGAAAACTACTACCAAAAGCTCTGAAGCGAAGGTTGATTCGGCGCAAAGCACCACCGAAAGTGCTGGAGCCAACAGTGCAGCGAAAGTGGATTCGGGGCAAAGCACCGCCGAAAGTGCCGGCGCGAACGCATTGAAGAATTCGGCCCAGAACGCTCCGGAAAACGCTGGAGCTGACAACGCTGCGAAGGTGGATCCAGGGCAAAGCACTGCCGAAAGTGCCGGCGCGAACGCATTGAAGAATTCGGCCCAGAGCGCTCCGGAAAAGGCCGGAGCTAACAATGTTGCGAAGGTTGATTCGTTGCAAAGCAACAATCAGGAAGATACGGATCCGCTCTTGAACGAAACCGCCGATAGTGGATCTTCTTCTTCCGCACCAGCAGGCACTTGTAAGCCTGCGTCTGTTGAAGAAACCGCTCCAAAGATCGAGTCCAATGAGGAGAAAGTGAAAGATGCAGCTGCATTAGACCAGCTCGGGCACACAACTGGCATCGTGAGTGCTCAGCAAGCGGCTAAGACATCGACGGATCTAGATGTTATCCTGGAGCAACCTTCTCAACCATCAACCAGATCAATCTCCCAACCAATTTCTACATCTTCGATGCCCGGCTCGGCCAGTCAATCGCTCGGAGTTCAACCTGCGTCTCGTCCAGACGCAGCCATGCAGCAACAGCAGTCGCAGTCCGGGTTGCCTCCTGTAACTCAGAAGCCGGCGCATCAACAATCGCAGTCAGGCGTGCCGCCGGCTGTGAAGAAATCGGACGAACAGCAGTACATAGGGGAGTTACTAAATTCATTTAAAGGGCGTTCCCCCGAATCAGCGCTAGAGCCTAACCCTTTGTCAAAACCGATCCACCCATCTCTTGATGAAACAGCAACGCATCTTGTAATCGAATCGGTCCGGAATCTGCTCATAGCCAAGGAAGAGTTCCTCGGACGAGATGAGCTGTTGCGAGCATCTCGCGAGCTGGCTCGAGTAGTGCCATACAATTTTGAAGCCTGGCGACTGCATGCCGATCTCCTGATTAGAGCGCTTAACCAACTCGAGACAAGGCAGATTCAAGCGGACGAATCGTTGCGGTTGTTGACGGTTCCGCTCAGAGAGGCGGATCTACGCGATGCCGCCGAAGCTGCTTTACGGGAATGCGCTCACTACGCGTCCAGCAATGAGCAGAGGATAGCTCTTATCGATGAAGCGAATCGTGTTCGGCGAAGGACGTGGCTGTAAGGAGTCAACAGAAGTGACCAGTTTAGAAACACAACAAGAGTCAACACCCGAGACTAAACGAGATCCGTTTCGATACATTGTCGACACTGTCTTCGCAGATAGGACCCCGACCCGCCTGCGTCTATGCCTTGTGAGTACCTGCCTTGTAGTCCTGGCCTTCTACTTCAGAGCGGAGGGCGCAATTCGCTCACATGAGTTTGCGCTGGTTACGGTCGGAAAAAACTCGGCACCGTCAGTAGTGGCGGCTAATTTGATCAAAGGCGGGCTGCTGAAAATGGATGCCAGCCTTGCCAATCAATTGTTGTTGAAGGACCAGGATGCGGATTCTCTAGAATCATTCAATCATTTCGAAACGGCGAGGGCGACAGCTTGCCAGCAACTGGTAGTCGCTTCTGCCAACATCACTTATGGACCCTCAGAGATTAAGCCGATCGAGCAGATCAATCTTTCCCTCGGTCGGTATCAGATGCAGGCGCAAAGGACTCGCGACCTGTATAAATTGCGACCAGGACCGGAGGTCTTGAAGGCTTATCGTGAAGGACTCGCGATTCTCAATGAAGAGCTTCTTCCTGCGGTGGACCAGCTTTGCAAGGTAAATGGCGACACGCTCGAGTCGACATTCGGGTCGGAAAGCGCGCAATCTGCGATGCGGATTAGCATAGTGGTGGTGCTTGGATTTGTTCTGATTGCAGTGTTAGGTCTAACGCAAATTTTCTTGCTTATTCGTTTTCGAAGGATTTTCAATCCTATGTTGCTGGCCGCCACCATCGCAACGTTGATCTTTTTAAATCATTTATATAGTGAGTTGACACATAGTGCGGGGAAATTGAAGCGAGCGAAAGAGGATTCTTACGACTCTATAGTTGCGGTATTGAGCGCGCAATGCAGTTTGTATGAGGCGAATGCGGCGCAAAGCCGCTGGCTGCTCGATCGGAATCGTTCTGCTCAATACGAGCAGCAGTTCAAAAAGCACATGGGCAGTATCGTTATGTTCTCCGGTCAACACGATATCGCATCTAGCATCTCACTTGCTCAGAAGCAGCTTGCTGATGACGAGAAGCTAAATTTGCCTGGCCTCACAGGCACGTTGGCGCAAGAGTTTGCCAACGTTAGATTTGAGGAAGAGGGGCAAACTGCACTGGAGGCGCTTCAGGCTCTTAAGGAATATCGAGACGCTGATGCTCGAATGAGATCTTTTGAAAACTCCGGTCAGCATGAATCCGCTCTTCGAATCGGATTGGGATATCATCCTTTTGCTGCTAAGTATTCATTCACAAAGTTGGATGATGCATTCAATCGACTGATTAAGATCAATCAGAATCATTTTGAAGATCAAATTCGAGACGCAGCAAAAGACTTGGCTGGTCTACAAGCGCTTGCCAGGCTATTCTTACTGCTCGTCACTGTCTGCGCATTCTTTGGCTTGAGTCCACGGTTTGCCGAGTTTAGAAAGTAACCTATCGGGTCCAGAATTGTATCGAGTGCTCTTCCCATCGCTCAGGCGAACAATAGATAGCAAAGAAGAAGGGGATCGGTTCGGTAAAGGAAGGGTCACAAACTGAGAGTTCGCTCATGCTCACAGCCTGTCACGAATGAATAAAGGTCCATGGAATTAATACAAGAAAGTGCTAAGATTCTCGCCTCATAGAAATGCCGGGCAATGATCTTGCTGCACTCACCGTGTTTACAGACAGATTGACTTTCACACTATGAAAAAGCTCGCTCTTTTAATCTGTGGTGTTTTAGTTACACTCGCATCGACTCCGCTTTCGGCGGAGTGCCAGACTATGGTGGCGAAGAAAGAAGATACAGACAAGACTTTGTTGGCGAAAGACGCCGACGCCAATACCCTCGACGAGCCCAAGCAAATATTGCGCACCGGCATCGATCTGTGTGAGAGCGGTTGGGCCTCCAACTCTCAACAATTGGCGGAAACAATCGGTGTCATGCCCTTATTGGAAGATATAGAGCGACTGCGCGCGCAAATCGCAGGTATGCCGGAAGGCACGAGTCTCGAGCGGCTGGCGGCAAAGCAAGATCTTCATGACCATATTTTGAAAGCGAGTTTGATCGTGCAGAGAACCAGCCTGGATGTGGATTTTACCATCGCTGAAATCGCAGCCGAGCAAGAGATCTATGCCGAAATGCTCGCGACCTATCTTGACGATCGCGACAAAGCGCTCGCGCGAACCAATGCTCTGAGCTTCATTAGTAACGGCGCGTTATGGGCGGTGTGCGAAGGTCTGGCAATTCCTACGTACAAGCATTCTCGCTACGCCATTTCTTCTGGAATTACCGGCATCCTTGCCGGCATCATCCCATCGGCTGCCTCAATGTATGCAATGAAGCAGGTCTCCGGAAAAAAGAAGGTGTCTGAGGCGGACCCCAATATGTTGGCCAAGTTCTTCGGTTATCCGACTACTGCCGATATCGAGTACCCCGAGTCGGTCTGGCAGTTTTTGAATCAGGTCCCGGCTGGTGATAAGAAGCAGAAGAGCAGGCGCGAACAGCTGATTGATAGCTGGATCGAAGACTCTAACATAGCTGCCTTCACCGACAGGAAATCAAAGCGGCAGCTTGATATTG
>CAZISK010000577.1:1313-5734 GCA_964541355.1 uncultured Candidatus Obscuribacterales bacterium | reverse complement strand
AGATAGACCAGAGTGCGCGCATCGCATTTATGACTACGAGCTTGATTACTGGAAGACCGTTCTCCAATATTCGACCATTCAAATAGGAAGCGCTGAAATCGAAAGTCATCTGAAAACCAAGCTCCCATCGCTCCACCCAGTTACCGCCGAATATATACAGTCTTCTGCCTACGAAACGTTTAACAAAGCCTCCAAGGAAGCGGAGCATGTGATTTGGGGACATGACCGTGAGAAATGCGAAGCTGCTGCGAAGAGGTTCAAAGAAGACGTAATCGAACGCAAGAAAACAGAGTGGTCCCTGCTCATAGAGTCGGCTCACAGAACGGGAAGAGATGGTGAGCTTCACAAGGCCTGTTTGATGTGGCTTGCCACCAGGAGCAATGGAGAACTGCAGCGACGTGCAGCAGAAGAGATTCGCAGGCTTGTCAGCACTAACGTCCCGGAAAAGGAGCTATTCTACTCCGGAATTATCGAGGTCTTCCATCACGATAATACAAGAGAGAAGGATGAAGCACGAATGGAATTCATCGGAATGCTCCAAGACCTTCTCGGAGATCCCACGAAGGGTGAGATGCCGAAGATCTCTAAAATGTATGCTGGCCGTATCGTTCACGAAGCGCTAAGAATCGAGCTGACCAGGATGCATCGGAATAGCGAGGTTGATGAGCCCTCAAGCAGAAGACAAATCGCTCTAATTGATTTACTCGTCCGCTGTAGTTATCCTCTGGCCATCGCAGAACTGGAATCAATCGTTAGCGGCACATACACATCTGAATACAAGCAAACACTCGGTTTTGGTGTTGCTAAAGATGTGAAAGAATGCGCGCGTAAAGCACTTGATCAAATGCGGGTCTCCGCACATTCAACGAAACGAGAAAAAGTGAATGAATCTCTTTTGCTAGTCCTCGACAAGAGGCGAGAAACGCTCACGCAACTAAAGCTCGACTATAGGCATCTCTATGACGAAGAAAAACGTGTCCAACAAGGTCAGCCTGAGAGCGAAGCGAGCAAACAGCGTAGGAAAATACTGAACAGTGCGTCTTCAGACTCTCAATCTATGGATGCTTTCGCTACAAGAAAAGCCATAAATGATGCACTCTTTCACTCCCCAATAGTCAGTCCAGCTGATGAGCGAATCACGCCGCTTCTTGGTTTCCTGGACGACGAGGACCCGTGCGTTGCGCTTGTTGCGGCGTGGCACCTGGTTAATTCAGCGAATCCTCACAATAGGATTGACGAGAAAACACGTCAGAATTTGATGCTGCAGCCATTCTATCAGAAGGGTATCGACAAGCTGAAAGAGATCGCCAACGGAAAAGAACAGAGTAAACCTGCTCTGGACAATCGATCGGACGCCGCTCGATATCTCAAGTGTTTGGATAGTTGGAAGCAGTACTAATTGATCAAAGCTACATTCGCCACTGGAAAGGAACGAGGGGATGAGTTGCAAACCTAAAAAGCAAAGAGTCAGATCCTGAAGCTAATCGGTCGGCGCAATTACGCGTGCAGCCACCTGTTTTCGATCTCTCAGGCACATGCTCAACTCCATGAGCAGTCTGGTCATTTGCATGACGCATGCCTTGAGCTCTCTCAGCATGCTGGCGCGGTCGTTGAGAAGCTCAATGCTGATGTCGCTTTGATCGATGCCGGTAATTCTCTCTAGCTTCTCTTTGGTAATACCGTGTCGCAACGTATAGATGTTCTGATTGTGACTCCAATGATCCATCAGCATTTCGCGCCTGCTCAATTTTCCCTCTGCGCTACTTGAGTTGAGATGTTTCCAAACACTTTCGGGATACTCCGTGCGTGGAGTTGTCGGCAAATCATAGATCTTGCTTAGCATGTTCGGGTGAGCTTTACGCTCGTGATGCTTACCACCCACGGATCTGACTGCCACGAGCGAAAAAAGCGATGGTACCAATCCTGCTACTATTCCGACGGTTCCTGATGGAATCCCATAGCGTGGATACTTGTAAGTTGGTATCGCAAAGCCCTCTGCGGCGGCCCAAAGGACGCCGTTAGTGCGGAATGACCAGAGGTTGGCTTTTTCGACGCGCCTGTCTCTCTCGTTGATGTACCACTTGAGCACTTCCTCGACGGAGGCTTGCTCTTCCTCTATTTCGGAACTGGCGAAATCGATCTCGAGGCGAGTTTGTTCAATGATTTCGATTATCTCCAATTTCAAATCGGCAATGTCCTGCCTGAGCTCCACAGGGACGCGACCGCCGCTCATCTGTTGTCGAGCCTGTTCTTGCAGTTGCTTTAGCTGCGCGAAGCGCTCAGTCAGTTCCAACGCGTCAGACAATTGCAGCGCATCTGGCGAAAGAGTGGAGGAATGAGGATCGGAATGCTTTTCGAAGATCGGTAGGTGGACGGCGTCTGCCTTCAATTTTTTCTGTTTGCCGGGAGGAGCCCCTGCATCTGCAGCGGCGAAATCGCAAGCACCCAGGATGAGAAGCACAGTTAAGGGAAGCGCAAACAATCTTTTTAACGCAACTCCGCTATTCATTTGTTTCTTTCCTGCCAATTGAACTACCAGAGGCTCGCATGCCTAATTGTCGTCGATAACCCATGTATTCTAAGCGTTTTGCCGTCATCGCCAGGAGCTGGATGTTCGACGGCGCTGAAGACGCTGTTGGCGCGCAAATGACAGTCTGTCCGCGGAATCTCGATTTCTGTTGATCCCGTTATTTAAGAATAATTAGTGAAGTTGCTATGTGGTGTCTATGCAGAGCAGTTCTGTTAGGCTTGATCAAAGGCAGGTTTTTTCAATGATGTCTTGTGGAGTGCGAACTTGGGCTATCGATCGCGCACCTTTTCCAAAAAAAAAATCGTATTTGCTTTGTCATGCATTTTGATCTTGAGTGCCGGAGAAGCGCTGGCAGATAGGTACGAACAGGATGACAAATACAGAGGTCTGACGGACGCCGCTAACGCTTTATATCATAAGGGGCGGTACGCCGCTGCCCTTGCCAAGGCAAACCAGGCGCTGGCGCTGCATGCTGATGGACAATGGGCCGGAATAGTGAAAGCGCTCTCTATCAGAGCGCTTGGTGATTATCATTCGGCTGATGTCATTTTGAAGGGCTTGATTAAGGCTGATCCGAAATTTCCCGAGCCACATCTCTATCGGGCGTTGGGTTTTGGCGATAAGTTGCAATTCGAGCCTGCTCTAGCTGAAATGAAAATCTTCAGCAAGCTCAAAGACAAGGATACTGCCTTTCCCTATACCGCGTGTCTCTTGCTACAGTCGCAGAAGAACGATGAAGCGAAAAAGCTTTGTCTTGAGTATTTGAAGAAGCATCCACACGACACCTTTGCCAAACTTCAGTTGGCGATCGGCTATGCGCAGGACGATGAGCCCAAACTCGGCTTGCAGGTGCTAGATTCCATGAGTGATCATGGGAAGACAACCGACTTGTATTACGAGTGGCGTGCATACTGTGAGGCCCTTCTAGGTCTCGATAAGGCAGCTCGAAAAGATCTGATGGTTGCTTTGCAAAATCAGATTGAACTCGAGAAAACGGTTCTTGCTAATCAGATAACTCTCCTGATGTCTGTGAAGAGTCCAGCGCTACGCGTGTATGAATCGATCTGTCCTGAGCTTGTCCGCGACGTTCGTCATAAGAAAGCGCTGCAAACGCCGACAGTAACGTTGTTGGAAAAACGGATCTCAGCAGGCGACGGAACAATAGAAGACTTTCGGCGACTCGGTGATTTGCACTGGAAGGCTCATGATCCTAAAAAAGCGATCCAATGCTACGACAGATATCTTGGCCAACAACCGAATGCAAATGCTTTTCTTGCCAGAGCAAAAATGTACGCAGCGCTGCTCCTGGACGATAAGGCTATAGCCGACTGCGATCAGGCTCTCAAACTCGACCCGAATTTGGAAGAGGCGCTCCGATTGAAGGAGCGCTGCACCAAGCGACGAAGATAATGTAGCGCCACCGGTCCTCGATCGTCGATGAATGGTGTCAGCGCTTTGTGTAAGACGCCTCTCGTTATGTATCATCTACAAAGGCATCGCAGGCTGTCTCGATAGGCTTGCGGGAATTTCTCTGGAGTTATTTCGTTTCCTGTTCGGAGAATGTCACGATTGATTAGCTACAGTGCACTGGACACTTTCTTGTCACTTTGTAGACCTAGAGTGAACTTACTGGTTTAAACAAGTAAGTACTTCTGTCCGATCGAAAAAGATTATTGACGCGGAGCCGCTCATTATGCGGAACTCAGCGCAAATGGAAGATGCGCTGAGCCGCATCTCGTGAACAAAGCTATGGAGGTGAATGCCCCCGGTGTGATTTATGCCGACAACGCAACTCTGTCTATGAAAATTGATTGCCCCCGTCGATAATACGCTCGGCGAGCGAGGTTGCGATGACTGGAATGGAATTAGTCTCGTTGAATCGCGATTCGTG
>CAZISK010000577.1:0-1213 GCA_964541355.1 uncultured Candidatus Obscuribacterales bacterium | reverse complement strand
CGAGCGAGGTTGCGATGACTGGAATGGAATTAGTCTCGTTGAATCGCGATTCGTGGAATGACTTCGGCAGGTTACAACAATTCTTCAGCATTTCCCCGGTACCCTGTACTTTTAGCATGTAGCGGTAATTTGGCTTCGTACCTGAATCGATTGATAACCAGCAAAGCGGAAACTCGCTTTGTCTGCGTCTTCGCACGGGCAGGAATGAGATGGGGGTTTTATGGAACTGTTTGATTTTACTCCTTCGTTTGAGAGACCAGACCGGCCTCTTGTGGTCGAGCTCGAGAATTTTTCTGGTTGGCTTTGTGGGATTACAAAGTCACCGCACACCAAGCGTACATATGTGACCCAGGTAAACAAATTCGTCAAGTTTCTTAAAGAAGTTGGATGTTTGAACCGGCAAGATCTGGTCACCATGCAGAATGACGGTCGAAAGAGTCTTCTTCTTAGACGATATCGTGGACATCTGAAAAACATTGGTGGTTGTTCTGCAAGTTCTATCAACAACGCTCTGATTGCTATCGATCATTTCTTCGACTTCCTTGGTCTTGAGCGCGTTGAACTTAAGCGCGAGATTCGGACGCTGGCGTGCGGAAAATTGTTGAGTCTAGACGAGGAGTCCCACTTCTTGCGGACAGTCCTTGCACAAAAAAATTGCAGAGATCGTGCAATCGCACTGGTTCTGCACAGATCAGGATTACGTATTGGAGAGTGCGCTGCACTGGATATCTCCAACGTGCAGGTGCGAGACAAAAACATAGTCGATTTAGTCACCGTTAATGGTGGCTTGATGGAGCGACGAATCGAGTGCGAGCGAACATGTTCCGAGCTCAGCTTATGGCTCAGATACCGGCATCAGATGCGGCGTGCCGATGAGCAAGCGCTCTGGATCAATCGAGACGGCAGCCGACTGTCTGTGAGTGGAATTGTATACATCCTTCGCCGAATTGGCTGGCAAGCCGGTGTCGACCTGTCCGCGGAAACGTTGAGACGGACCGGATTTGCAAGCAGGCAGAGAATGGGGGGTTCTGTGCCTGACGTATTGGGCCCGAGTATTTTGGCGGTACCAAGTGAAGTTGATCCACCGGTACATATATAAAAGAAGGAACCGCCTTGCGACGGTTCCCTAGAAACGTTTGCCCCGGCCATACGCCCAGCAATTCAGTGGTGCATATTAGCACTATGCATGACTCGAATTCGATCAAAAATCTAA
>CAZISK010000576.1:0-5753 GCA_964541355.1 uncultured Candidatus Obscuribacterales bacterium | reverse complement strand
CTGCCATCGACTGTCAGATGGAGGTTTCAGCCTTTCTCTACCTACTCCGGTGGATATCTCCCCGCCCGACCAGCCTAATGGTCTGATCTGAACAGATCAGAAAAAATCATCAGGAAGACGGATTCGTACAATTGCCGGTCCCGGTAATCTACAATAGAGCCCTGCTGAGCGGACAAATCGGTCACCGCTCGGAACCTCAAGGCTTTTCGGAGATCCCCTCAAAATCATGCTCGAGCAACTCTTCGATTTGAAGCCATCTTGCGTTCACGTTTACAGTACTTCTACGTTGGAGGTGAGCAGCTCCAGAGCCGACGACAGTTCAAAGCCATCTTCTGAAAGAGGGCGGATTGCCCTGGTCGCTATTGGAAATCCACTCATCAAGGAGGATTACGGCGCGATGCTGTTGATTCAGTTGTTTCGAGCGCAGGAAGTCGGTTCCAATCTATGCTTATTCTCTTTCGATAGCAGTTTCGCATGGCTGGGCGAAGTGCTGAAGAGGCATGACGCTGTTGTTATTCTTGATGCAGTATCGAAAACGGCCGACTCTGAGGCTCGTTTCGTCACAATTCCTTTGGACGGTCCGACCTTAGCTAGATCAGGTTTCGTCATTCGCGCAACGCACGGTCTTTCCTGGATCGACGAGATCAAACTTTACGCCATTGAAAATGAGCTTCCGAACAAACTTTTCTTTTTCGGAGTTAGTCAATTAGATAAAACTGACAGTGCCGATCGTAATCACTTGCCAATGCTGGCCGCCCTCAACATGCTGATCGATCAGTGTAAACGCAGCGCTCCAGAAGCTTCGCACGAAAAGGAGGCAAGCGTATGCATGAAGCAGCGGTAGCCCATGCAATATTGCGACGGGCTCTGCAAACCGTCTATCCACCCAGTTCGGCAAAGGATGACTTAGTCCGATGCAGCTCTCGTATTGACGAGAATGCCGGCGCATTAGAGAAAGAGCCGGACATCAACGTTATCCGAATTCTGATCGATGTCGGCGAATTCAGGAACATAGACCCGGAAAGTCTCGAGTTCGCATTTACGGCGTTGAGAAAAGAGTTTGCCTCCACCCGGAACGCCAAGCTCGAGATTCGACCGGTCAAGGCGCTGGCAATCTGCACTATTCACGAACACGAATATCACCCCACCCCGGACCAGTATTTTTCTTGCACCTCATGTGGTGGCGGTATCAAAAAACTGATTCTAGGAGAAGAGCTCAATATTGTTTCTATAGAAATAGAAGATAAGCCGACAGCAAAGACAGGTTGATCAACAATCGCACAGAGGTAGAAGAGATGCATGATAGCTCCAACGAACATACACTAGCGAGAGTATTGGAAGACAACGATCAGCTCGCCGAAGAGAACCGACTGCATTTCCTTGAGATGGGAGCGTATGTAGTCAATTTCATGAGTGCTCCCGGTGCTGGTAAAACGACACTGATTCTGAAACTTGCCCAGAGCTTGTCACGGAAAATGTCAGTCTCGGTAATTGAAGGCGATATGGTCGGCGAACTGGATGCGAAGCGCTTGCGCGATGCCGGAATTTCCGCGTTTCAGATCAGCACCGGAAGAAGTTGCCATCTCGACGCGGCCATGATCGCAAGGCTTTTACACACCGATCCTCATCCGGCAGGACGCCTAATAATAATCGAGAACGTGGGAAATCTTGTTTGTCCCGCCGAGTTTCCGCTGGGCGAGAATTTGAGGGTGGTACTGCTGTCAGTGACCGAGGGGGACGACAAGCCGATTAAGTACCCGGTGATATTTCGCAACTGCGATGCCGTCGTACTGACAAAAACCGATTTGCTGGATCATGTTGATTTCAGCTTCGAGAATACACGAAAGGCGATCTCTGCTCTTAACCCCGAAGCTCAGATCTTTCAGGTCAGCGCCAAAAGCGGCGAAGGGCTGAATGACTTGCTCAACTGGCTGGACGCCCGCTATTCCGCCAATCATGCAGTTACGACCGAGGTATGAGGCTCAAGGGCTCAATGCCCCGCCAATTTGTTCGGAGTTCATCATAAGACCATGAGGGTGAATTGAGATGCAACGAAGCGCTGTACTCAGCAAGAATCGCTTTCCAGATTTCTTTGACCTGCTGAAGGAGTTTGGTGCGGTGTTTGCGCCCAGGCGAGTTTCTCAAAAATCGTTTTCATTCAAGCAAGTCAACCATCCTTCCGAGATTGCTTTCGAGGCGTTGAGGACAATACTTCCTCCCAAAAAGTTTTTCTTTCAGCAGCGCGAAACCATCATTTCTTATGACAAAGACGGAGTACAAGAAGTGAAGCCCAAGGTGGCTCCGCAGGTGATCTTCGGATTACATCCTTGTGATTTAGCCGGACTTGGCATTATGGATAAAATCTACGCAGCAGACCCACCAGACCCGCATTACCTGACTCGACGAAAAGCGACGCTTTTGGTAGGACTCTCCTGCATGCCGGATAAACACTGCTTCTGCAAGGCTATGGGCACGGACTCTCCAACTTCTGATTACGATCTGTTCCTCACCGATATCGGTGACGATTACTTCCTTCAGATCCACACAGCCGCCGGACAGTCGTTGGTTGAATCGAAGAGCGAGCTCTTTGGAACGACAAGCGAGCTCGACAAACAAGGATTCAAGGACTTCTGGACGACACGTGACCAAGCCTTCCCGTCTCATTTCGAGTCTGAAAACCTGCCTGCCATCATGGACCTGGAGTGGGAGAACAAAATCTGGGATGACCTGGGAAATCGCTGTTTGAGCTGCGGTAACTGTACGCCAGTCTGCCCTACCTGTTATTGCTTCGATATGGTTGATGTGGCCAGCCTTCATGCGCAGGAAGGCGAGCGTGTCAGAGAATGGGATAGTTGTCAGTTCGTCGGATTCGCAAAGGTGGCAGGCGGAACCAACTTCCGACCCGGGCCAGTAGATCGGTTGAAATTTTGGTATCGCCACAAGTTGCATGGTTTCGAGGATCCTCACGGATTGCCGACATGCGTTGGTTGCGGACGCTGCACCGAATCCTGTCCTTCCGGAATCGATGATATAGTCAATGTCGTTCTTCGATTGCAAGGCAAGCCCTCGGTCCTCGTGACGGACACACCCAAAGCGGGGGGCTGCGGCAGCAGTGCCGGCTGCGGAGCGGCTGGTGGCACCTGCGGTGACGCACATGCTAACAGCCAAAGTGGCTATCTTCAAATCGAGCGGCGAGGAGATGATTCAGATGCATAAGAGTGACGCTTGCCTTAACACTCCGTTTATGCCGATCAAGGCGCTCTTGCGCGCGATCGTGCCGATGTCGCAAGACAACTTTCTCTTTCAATTTCGCATCGAAGAGCCTGGGCCGCTGAGCAGCTGCGCTCCAGGACAGTTCGTTCAGCTCTGGATTCCAGGCGCCGGCGAAGCACCGATCTCGGTATGTTCCGGCAGTGTGGATGGCAGTCTCGAGCTTTGCGTCAGAAAGGCCGGTCGGGTCACCTCCGCCTTGTTCAATCTGGTGGAAGGCGACTGGGTCGGATTGAGAGGTCCATATGGGACAGGTTTTCCGGTCAAGGACTATGTCGGCAAGGATCTTGTCTTGATCGCCGGCGGATTGGGGGTGGCGCCAATCCGCTCTCTCTGGCAATACATTCTCGATCGCCGAGAACAGTTCGGCAAGCTGGTCTTGATTTACGGGATGAGACATTCGGAGATGCTCCTCTTCCGCCAAGAGTTCAAATTGTTACTTCGGCGAAAGGATATGCATGTCTTCATCGCCGCCGAGGAGGTAATCGGTCCTGACCTACCCTCCGTCTCCTGGCAGCTAGGACGGGTTACCGACATGATAAAGCTCGCCGAAATCGACGAATGCTTTTTGGCCGCTGTGTGCGGACCACCAGTAATGTATAAATACGTGGTCACAGAGCTGCAAAATAAAGGATTGAAGAATGACAACATATGGTTATCTTTGGAACGCCATATGAAATGCGCTGTCGGCAAATGCGGACATTGTTTTGTCGGAGGCACGTTCACATGCCGCGAAGGTCCGGTCTTTCGAATGGATACGTTACGTTTTCTACCAGAGGTGATCGAATGTTCTTAGTTCGCAACGGAGAGAAACAGGTGAATGAAAGCTCGCCGTTGCCATCAATCGCGGTGCACGGATTAACTGGCTGCGCCGGCGAATTACTTGTCATTCTTGAGAATCTGGAAAAGCTCATACCGTACGTCCGGGTGTCAAGCTTTCCTTTTGCGCAGAGCCGCAATGATGATGACAGGCCTGTCGACATCGCCTTTATCGAAGGCAGCGTCAGTCAACCTCATGATCTTGCCCGCCTGATGAAAATCAGGGCGCAGGCTCGCTGGCTTGTAGCGGTAGGCAATTGCGCTGTTTGGGGGTGCGTACAGCGAGGAGGCTGTCGAAAGGAACCGGTCGATTCGATGCTTACAGCTACCTATGGTGAGGATTCACCGATCCAGGCTCTACCATCCACCCCACTGGATCAACATGTCAGGGTCGATGTGAAGCTCTCAGGTTGCCCGATCAATTCGACGCAGCTCCTGGCAGTAACGGCCAGCCTGCTGAGAGATCATCTTCCTTATATAACCAGCAAGCCGGTCTGTCTCGAATGCAAGCTCAGAGAAAATGCCTGTGTTTTAATCGAAAACAACCTGCCGTGCCTCGGCCCTATCACCGCCGGCGGTTGCGGCGCACTCTGCCCCACATACGGTGCGGCCTGTTATGGCTGCTGGGGGCCAAGTGAAGAGCCTCAGATGGAGGCTATGGCAACCATTCTTCAGGAGAAGGGCTACGCTCTCGACGAGGTCATGGGCAGGTTATTTGCGTTTGGTGCGCCGGATGAGCTTTTTGATCGGGTAAAACGTTCGGTGCCGCAGGCGTGAACAAACTCAGAATGTAGTCAGAGAAGACGGCTTTGATCGGACAATGGAGCAAGACAGTGGTAGAAGAAAAAAGCAAAAAGATTGAGATACCGGAAATCTGCCGCGTAGAAGGGCACTCAGCAGTCCATGTCGACATAGTCGGAGATCAGGTAAAAAGTGTAAAACTGGATGTCTTCGAAGGAACACGTTTTTTTGAACGATTGATCGTCGGTCATCACCAGGACGAGATTCCGCATATAACCTCAAGAGTTTGCGCTATCTGCTCGACCGGTCACGTAATCGCAGCTATTCGAGCCATTGAAAAAATCGCCGGATTCGTTCCTTCGTCCAGCACCTCCATACTGCGAGAGTTGATGCACCTGGGCATGATTATCGAATCCAACTCTACACACATTTATGCACTTGCTCTGCCGGATTTTCTAGGCTTCGAGGATGTCCATCAGTTCGCTTCTCAAAATAAAGATGAGTTCAAGACCTGGACCGAGCTTCGCAATATGGGGGCGGCAATTCAGACTGTGATCGGCGGACGCCCCTTTCATCCTGTCAACCTGCACGTAGGTGGCTTCTCCAGCTACCCGGCGATGGACGATTTACAGAAGCTGAAAGCAGATCTGCGAGTCAAATCGGAGCTGGCGGTAAGAACTTGCGAGGTGTTGATGAAATTCTCACCACCTGTCAGACGGACCAGCGAGCCGGTCTTCTTTGCACTCATACCGGAGGGCGAGCACTACGGCTATTTTGGCGATCGAATAAAATCCACAAGTGGTTTTGAAGCGAGCGTAGACGAATACAAAACTTACCTTAAAGAAGAAGCAGTTCCTCACAGCCATTCCAAACGCTCTTCCGTAGATGGCGAGCCTATCATGGTCGGTTCTATGGCACGGCTG
>CAZISK010000575.1:0-5754 GCA_964541355.1 uncultured Candidatus Obscuribacterales bacterium | reverse complement strand
CGAGATCGTACTTCCCGTCGGGAAGGGCAGTGGTCTGCTTCTTGATGGCAGAGTCAACTAGCGGTTGAGCTTTGAAGCTACGCAAACCGTTAGCGGCATCTTTATATGCCTTCTCATTCGGCGCAATGCTGAGCGCCTTGTCGTAATCAGCAAGGGCGTTCTCGATGTCGTTCTTCGAAGCATCGTTCCTTGCCTGATAGCAGGTACCTCTGCCGTAGTAGAACGAAGATTCGTTCGGAGAAGCGGCAATCGCTTTGTTATAGTTCTCCAATGCCTCATCGTATTTACCGGCTGTCTGAGCTGCCACTGCAGCACTGTAAGCTCCTTGAGTCTCAGCGCTCTGCTTTTGCTGAGCGGCAGTTTGAATCTTCTGCGCACTCTTCGGATCTGCTTTCAAGGCGTTAAGCCTTTCCGCCGCTTGCGCTCTGAACGCACCGGACGGAGCGATCTGCATGTACAAGGTATAGTGCTGCATCGCCTGTGGTACCAGACCATCGTTTTCGTCTAGCAGGCCCAGGAAGTAAAGGTTATCGGCTTTCGCTTTGCCGCCAATCTTATAGCCCTGTTCGTAAGCCTGTCGAGCCTGACCGAAGTTGCCCAGATTTTGATAAGATGCGCCGAGATATGTCAATGCATCTGCGTTGTTCGGTGTTACCTTGAGAGCAGCCTGATACTGATCGGCCGCCTTCTGGAAATCACCAGCCGCATATGCTTTGTTCGCTTCATCCAGGAATGGAGCCGCTTTGGCTTCGGTGAGCCCATCCAACAATTGTTTAATCTGGGTAACTTGATCCTTATTCTTCGTCAAACTCAAAGCTTTTTCGTAATTGGCTCTAGCATTATCGAGATCATTTTTCGCCTGATAAGCAGTTCCTATAGCGAACGGATAGGCGAACTCCGTAGGAACAGCTTGCATCGCTTTCTGATACTCAGCTATCGCCTCGTCATACTTATTCTCTTTCTGCAGTGCGATACCTTTTTGATACGATTCATCGGCAGTTTTTCCTGCGGCAATTTCTGAAGTGGTGGCGAGCTTCTGGATATCGTTGACGTTTTTCACAAGAACATCCACGCGAGCCTTGGCGAGTGCGTAATATGCACCACTTGTCCCGGCATTCTTCACGTACAGCTGGTACAAGGCGAGCGCTTGTCCACCCTTGCCATCATTCTCGTCAATCTGACCCATCAGGTAGAGGTTGCCAATTTCGTTCTTCGCATCTAATTTGTATGCTTTGTCATAAGATTGTCTTGCCAGCTGGAATTGATCCGTCGCCTGCTGAGCGAATCCAAGGTTCGTCCACAACCTGGCATTTTCTGGTATCAGCTGTAGTGCCTGCTGATAGAGCGTAATCGCCCCGGCATTGTCTCCAGCTTGTTGTTTTGCAACAGCCTGGTCGACAATCGGCTGAGCCTCGTCTTGATGAGCCGACTGAATGGCTTCGTCCATAATCTTGGTATCTTTGGCCAGAGACTTCGCCTTCTGATACTGCGTGATCGCGTCGTCGTACTTATCCATCGCCTGATACAGCGTACCAAGTCCATAAATATAGTCCGCGACGGTAGGCATCAGTTGCACCGCTTTCTGATACAACGGCAGCGCCTGATCGTACTGCTTGTTCTGCTGCAACTTAACAGCCTGCTGGAAGGCGTCGAGAGCTTCCTTCTCCTTAGCCATATCCGATTCCGACTTGATCTTCTGGGTTTCGCCGATGTTCTTCATCAGGGCAGCGACGCGATCTTGCGCCTGCTTCGCGTACGTGCCGTTCGGCGCTTTTTGGAGGTAAGTTCTGTAGTCAGTTAAAGCTTCCGGACCGTTACCGAAGTTTTCATCGATCGACCCGATGAAATAGAGGACATCAACTCGTCCCTTCGGATCGATATCGAACGCCTTCTGATACGATTTTTCAGCGTTGCGATAATCTTCGCTGGAGTACTGGGCAGCACCCAGGTTGTACCAGACTTCGTCGTTCTTGGGACGCAGTGTCAATGCCTGCGTGTACAGATCGATGGCATCGGTATACTTCTTCTCTTTGTGCGCGGCCAATCCTTTATCAATCAAAGGCTGGGCCTTCAGATCCATCGCTTCTTCGTAGGCATCTGCGTAGTCTTTGTTTTTCGGATCTAAACCTTTGGCGATGCGATACTCTGCAAGAGCAGCATCCAGATCCTTTTTCGCCTGATAGGCGGCGCCCAGGTTGAAGTGAGTCCCTGCATCATTGGCATCAAACTTCAGAAGTTGCATATATACAGCGATCGCATCGTCATACTTTTGCGCTTTGAACAGGTCGTTGCCCTTCTTAGCAAGACCCTCGATTTGCTGATCTTGCAGAGCCGCTGATGCTGTTTTTACACCCTGAATCGCATCCTGATTGCCCTTGTTGAAGTTGAGCGCTTGTTTGTACGCCTGGATTGCGTTGCTATAGTCCTTCATAGCCTGATAGGCCGTGCCGACGTTGACCCAAATTGCGTCATCGTTAGGCGACTGCGCTAGAGCAGCCTTGTACTTTTCGATCGCCGCCTGGAAGTTTCCTTGCTTTTGTAATTCATAGCCAAGGTTGATCTGCCGATCAACATCTGCTTTTTTCTTGGCCGCATCGAGCTTTCCGAGCAGAGCTTCTGCTGTAGGATTGCGCCGACCTTGCGAGAAGCGAATCGCTTGCAAATACTCTTCTTTTGCTTGATCGAAATCGCCTCTATATTGCAACGACTGGCCAAGACCGATATGGTTGTCCGGCGAGGTCGGATTCTGCTTCACAGCCTCATCCCAGGCAGTTACGAGAGCATCAAGAACGTCGGGATCGTTGGAGTTCAATTTCAACGCCATTCCCAACGCGCCGATAGCATTGGCGACATCATTTTTCGCTTGATAGGCCTGCCCGAGTTTGACCTCGACACCAGCAGAGTCTTTTATTCTGGCGGCATTTTTGTACTCGATAATCGCCTTGTCAATCTTGTCGCGCACACGATAAACATCTCCAAGTTTTTCACGCACTCCGGCATCATCTTTGATGCTTATAGCCGCTTGATACTCAACGGTGGCGCCATCAAAATCTCCACCCTTACGGGCAATATCGCCCAGCTCGAGCCGGTCCTGAAAATTGCGAGGGTCGCGACCCATGATTCGAATGAGCCCCTCGACATTGCCCTTCGTCGTGGAATTGGTTGGATCTAGAGCAAGGGCCTTGTGGAAATACACCAGCGCTTTCGCGGGGCTCTGCTTGTTGATCTGTAAGCCGTAGTTGTTATAAGCGATGGCTAGATTGGAACTTGCCAATTGGTACGTCGGATCAAGCTTCAGCGCCGCCTGGAATTTTTCAATCGCCAGCGTGAAATTGGAAGAGCTGAGCGCCCTCACCCCTTCGTTGTTGAGCTCAATCACCTGAGCGTTAGCTTGCGCGCTTGCAGGATATGCACTGGCTGCGCCAATCACTGCAGCAACGAGCATAGCTAAGACTTGCTTTTTTTGGTTTCCCCGAATCGCCAACTGGACACCGCCTTAATGCAGTCGAAAACTCATGACATGTAATAGTTAATTACCTATGGATTCTAAATGATTCAGCCAAAACATAAATGGGCTTTCTCCTAGATACCTGGTGAGAAAACTACTCGAATATTTGCGATTTTCTTAGTGAGCAAAACCGTTTCAACAAAATTGAAAATTCACTTTGATTTTTTTGATGTAACGGATTGCTCCATACTCAACAGACTAAGCCGGATTTGCTTTCCAGCATGTCAAGAAAGACGCATGAACCGATTTTTTGTTTCAGCAACAGTTAAAGCCTAATACTCAGGCTCGATTAATCCGTAGTTGCCATCGCGCCGATGATAGACGGTGCAAATCCGGTCCGTATCCTTGTTGATGAACATGAAAAAGTCATGTCCAAGGAGATCCATCTGTTTGCACGCTTCATTAGCACCCATAGGCAGAAGCGCAAATCGCTTCGAACGGACAATTCGAGGTCCTAGAGCCCGCTGTACAGCGTCGCTATCCAGGTCGACACCCGAGTCCAATTCAATCGCGATGTCGAACTCTTCTTCGTCGAGCTCCTCTTCTGTGACAATCTTCAAGCGCCTATCTTTACTAGCCTGCTTGCCTTTGTGATAGTAGCGAGTCTTATACTTCCTCAGCTGCCGCTCAATCTTGTCAGCCACAAAATCTATCGAGGCGTACATATTCTCGGTCGACTCTTCACCCCTGATAACCTGACCGTTGATCTGAACCGTTACTTCCGCAGTCTGACTCTTGGCAATAGATGGGTTCTTCGCTACGCTCAAAAGAGCTTTGCAATGAAGCTCATGATCAAAATGCTTTTGGGCTCGCTGTAGCTTGTCTATTACGTAGTCCTTGAGAGCTGATGTGAGTTCAATATTGCGGCCAGTAACAATAACTTGCATGGACAATCCTCCCTCAGGATCACGGTTGTAAGGGAACCTAACTTGCATGGACAATCCTCCCGCTGGATCACGGTGTAAGGGAACCTAGCGCTCAAGCAATTTGCCAGCATCACTGAAGATGCTGGAGCGGTCGCCGAAGCGCGAATAGCGATTTTTCTGGTAATAAACTGATTGGTGGTTTTTTGTTGACACTTCAGTTGCCTTTCGAAGGGAGCTTACAAACTTGCCCTGCAAAAGAAAAAGCAAAGACGGCGAAACAAGCAACGTCGAAAATTGGAGAACGCATATATATTCATGCTAAATATCATACGCCTTATAAGGAGTAAACGGAACCTTTCAGACCGATATTCGAGCAACAATCTTTGGTCGCAATAAGAAGGTACGATTGACTTCGCGGTTAATGAAGCCCGGGCTCGGCGCTTAAGATGATATGAGCAGCGTCGATGTAGTTAAGGACTTGCTGCGTACCGTCGTGAGCAGCCGGCTCAGCCATCGCCGGCAAAGAAAACCAATCGCCCTTTGGCCGCGTCAAGCTGATGATCTTGGACCCATTGAATGGCAAAAGCGATTTATGTGCACGACTTTTCGCCTCAACGGCGTTGGCAACAAGAGCATAGGCTTCCCTATGATCCATCGACGATTCCGTGTAGAGCGGTGTTGTGAAAAACCCTTTTTTGTGTTGGTCCGAAACCAGACCATACTCCATCAAGAGGCGAACGGCATGAGCTTCTTGCATGTCCGACCGGCCGGTTAATCGGCGTGCCAACAGGTGGTAAAACTCGCCACGAGGCATTGGACTGGATGGATCCACATTGACACGCGGCATCGCCCCACTCTTAACCAGCTCGCGAAATGCAGCCAATCGGTATCTCGAATTGACCGGGAAATAATGATGGTATTGCGTGAGGCACTGATACTGTTCGTCGGTCATTTGATGAAACGGATAGAGACTGGCGCTGGTTACAGACGTATCTCGACAGGCTTTCAAGAAGTCGTTAATTGCCGGAGAATGAGTCTTCATGCCATCACCGATGATATGAATCTCCACGTCAGGCCGGCCGCAGAGCTCTCTCACCTTCTTTATGGTGTCACGGGTGTACGAATACGGCTCCAGCTTCGCGTATTTGCTGTTCCAGTAGTTCATCGGAGCAATGACATCGTAGTATTTGTCCAGAAGCTTCCAGGGCGTCTTGGCGACCTGGGCGGCTTTGTTGAGCGGACTGTAGACGACGGCTACCATTGGATAATTCGGTCCGAGCGCTGCTCTCAAAGTCTTGCTGAGAGCCTCTACCTTGGCGTAGCTCAGGTCCTTTTCCATATTCGGTGCAATGGCATCGAAACCTTGTCCCATTGGCGAAC
>CAZISK010000574.1:0-5755 GCA_964541355.1 uncultured Candidatus Obscuribacterales bacterium | reverse complement strand
GTGACCTGCCATGGTCACCAGCAGAATCTTGGGAGCGAATGACACAAATAAGTGTCTAGCCAGATCGAGAATTCTTTCCTGAGACAGATCCGGAGCATCCAAGCTGTTTTTTGATTCGTGACCGGATGAAGGTGGGTTTTCGTAAGCGGAAATGAAGTCCAGATCCGACTCCTTCACCTTTGCACCGAGGTGTTTAGCCCAAAAAAACAGCTCGAGAAGGTTAACCTTCACAATGTCAGCCATCGAAATCGCCGACTTGAGAGCATCTATAGAACCTTTACCCTCGCCTGTCGGAAAGCCGGCATCGAAAGATACCAACAGACCTTTGCGCTTTGCCCTTGCCAGAGCATCTAGAACAGCCTGCCTTCGAGGGTCTCTGGTAAGCGATATACCTGTTGTATGTATGCAACAAGCATCGTCGAGACTCTCATCGGTAACGTCGTCGGTGGTCAGCTGCTGCGCGGCATTTCCCGGCGGCCAATTAAGAAAGGTATTGTCATCATCTAAGGTGGTGAACACATAACACTGGGCCGTCGGGGCGGACTTGTCCACTCGAACGAATCGAGTATCGACCCCTTCTTGAGACAGCACATGAGTGAGATACTTCCCATGGATGTCGTCACCGACTTTAGCAAGAATTCTAGAGCGGACACCAAGGCGTGACAGAGCGATTGCGACGTTACTTGCATTGCCGCCGAGACTTTTTACATAGGTGCTGGACTCAATGAATCCGCCACCCCGGCTTGTGGAAATCCAATCGACGACGAGTTCGCCGATCGCAACAACGAACTTTACCGAAGAGCCGGTCACAGTCTATCCCGCCGATTGCCGCAGGAGCTCAGAGTATCACCTGATTTCGACCATTGCCAGGAGAGTTCGCTAAGATTTCCGGCTCTTCTGGCTTCGGACGGTTGTCGACTCAAAAACGCGGCGGTTACAAAGGCTGCACGGTTTAAACTCAGGCCCGTTTTCGTCCCAGACCACCGAAGCTTTCAAATGTTCAAGCCGAAACGAGCGGTCTATTCAGCGTATCTTCAAATATATTCGGATAGATCTTGAAGGCTGGCTTGACGACCGGAAGCAGCGCAAGGGCGCGGTTAACTGGTCCTTTTGCCACGATCCGACCTGAAATCAAATAAACAGGTACATTCACGTTACCAAGCCAAAACTGATGTGCCACGTCGGCTTTCATAAACATCTCGACGATCGGCTTTTTGTCGTACTCACCCCAAATGATCAGCATGTTCTGACCGTCTGAACAGTCGATGGTCAACCGACCTTCGGGATCTCTGTAGTGGAACTGCACGATCAATTTGGATTGGAGAAGAGGTACCGCTATCTCCTGGTGCTCTCGTATCTCGTACCAGAGCGCCTCCATGATCTTTTGTACTTCTTCCGTGCTGCTGAAAAACGGCATCAATACGCCCTCTTATAGATACCAATAATGTCTTCGACGGTGGCTTCTTTGGGATTGAACATGATCGCCGGATCTTCCACAACCAGCTTTACCCATTCTTGCAACTCTGCTTCATTCATCTCAGGCACGCCAAGTTGCTTCAATTCTGTAGGAAGGCCAACCTCTTTTAGTAATCGCTCAACCGCTTTCACAAGCGCTTCACTTGCTTCATTATCATCCAAACTCATCGAAAAACCAAGTGCCCTGGCGGCTCGACCGTATATAGCGTTCGAATATTCAAGATTAAAACGCATACCATGCGGAAGATATACGGCGTTGGTAATTCCGTGGTGAGTTTTGAAGCGCGCCCCGGTCGCATGAGCCAGAGCATGAACTATTCCGACACCAGAATTGCTAAACGCAATTCCAGCCATAGTGCTTGCTACGAGAGTTGCACTTCTTGCTTCCATGTCGTCACCATTACTGGTGGCGCGTGGAAGATATTCAAAAATTAAACGAGCCGACTCGATAGCCAATGCATCAGAGACAGCCGAGTTGGTTACAGTGGCAACAAGCGCTTCCAGTCCATGTGTAAGCGCATCCAATCCGGTGGCTGCGGTGAGTCTCGGTGGAAGCGAAACCAAAAGCACAGGATCGAGAATGGCAGCATTAGGAGCCAGGTGTCGGCTACCGAAAACCATCTTTCTATGTTCCACATTGTCCTTGATCATCGCAACGAACGAAACCTCCGAACCGGTTCCGGCTGTTGTAGGAATCGCGACAAGAGGTCGCAGCGGATCCTCAATATTATTCAGCCCCTGATAATCGAGTAAATCTCCGCCTAACGACAGACATATGTTGGCAGCTTTGGCCGTGTCCATAACAGAGCCACCGCCTACAGCGATAATTCCATCACACGCCTGCTCCAGTCCGACCTGTGCAGCGCGATTCACGCACTCGACGTCAGAATCAGGTGGCACGTCAGAAAAGATGATGGGTTCCACCCCACCGTCTCTCACGCCATTCAAGAGAGGTTCCAAAATCCCGCTTTCGACCAAAAACTTGTCGGTGATAATAAGCGGCCGTTCACCGCCCATATCCTTGACAACCTCGAATGCGGTAGCAGACAGGTATTCGCCGAAACAGACTTTAGTGGGAGATTGAAAAACAAAAGTATTCATGGTGCGCTGTCAATTAAAACCAAAAATAGACTCCAGCGAAAGGCGAGCGGCGCTACTTAATTATTCTGTGACGATAACAAATCTCTCATATTGTTCAATGGTATCCGAAATGGCCCATAGTCAGCTCGAATTCAACATTTTTCGTCATGGTCCACCAGAAGAAGTAAAATGCGTAATGCTAATGGTTGGTAAGCTGAAATTACTCGGCTTGATCTTAGCTGCGCCGTCCTTGTAGTATTGTTTGCCATTGTTGACATCCACGTCGTGGCTTTCTCAAGGTTTCTTAAAAGCAGATAATCAAAGCCAATCGACGCCGTTGTGTGGAACCGAAGACAATCTCTCTCGTCAATGCTGTCTACAATTGGCAAGTGCTGACCGGTGAATGCCCCGCACCTACCAGATGAAACTACGCATGGTGCTAACGGAGACCGAATGATAGGCCGAATCTGCAGCTCAAAAGGAAAACAACGCGCGCGGCAATTGGCAGGTTCCGGACTTGCCAAGTACAAAGTTCTGCGCCGATCGATAGGCATCGGCTTGGTTATTGGTCTATCGTTTCAGTCTATCTTTCCACTAGCAGCGTTATCAGCCGCCTCCGGCTCCGATTCGCCCAGCGGCACACTGCTGTTACCGCTGACACCAAAGCTTGATACCACGCCTGCGGACAGCACCATTTCCGATACCGCACCCAAAGCAACATCGAAGCAAAGCAACCGAGACGACGGCACCGAAATCAAGACCGTCGCACCATCCGAACGAACCGGCCGGTCAGGTCCGCCGCTGCTTCAGGCACCAAACTCCGTCTTAAAAACAGCACCGGACAAATTCTCCGTCGAAGTTGATATCGAAGATGATCCATCCCTGGCAGACGGTATTGGTACCGACACAATCGACACAGTCGGCGAAGATACCACTCTTAAAGGCACCATTCAGATCGTCGCAGATGATACTGAATACGATCAGGAAAAGAACACCTTCCTGGGCACGGGCAACGCTGTCGCAATTATAGGCGGTCAGAACTCGAAGCTCGAAGCCGACATGATTCTGTACGATCAGAATTCGGAAGTGATCGATGCAAGAGGTAATGTCCGAATTACAAGAGCCGGCCAGGTCACCACCGGTAGTGCATTCAAATTCAAAGTAAATAAGGATGAGTATTTGATTACCAATCCTGATACGGAATTGAACGGCGCCTCCGTCATTGCTAGAAAGGGCTATGGAACCGAAGAAGGCATCTCTTTCCGAAAGGGAACATTGACTCTGCCCGAGCCTATTTATATGCAGAAGAACACGCTGTTCGGACCGATAGGCTATGCCTCAGAAGTTCAGCAGAAAATGGCGCATCCTGACGCCTACGTTCCTGGCAAACCCTCTTTCAAGTTCAAAGCCAGAAAGATGGTTTACGAACGATATAAGGAATCCGGCGGTAACCTCACAGTTTTTGGCGGGACCATGCAGTTCGGCAGCTTCGGCATACCGATCCCGAAATTCACAGCCAACATAAGCAAACAGGAAAATGCCGTCGTCTTCCCAATCTCTCCATCGATCACCAATAACTTGCAGATCGGTGGTATGCATATCGGTCCGAAGTTCAGCAGCTCTGTAGGGAAAACAGGCCTCCTATCCTGGTCTCCGATGGTGCAGCTCGGTGGACGAAATCTCGACGGGACGAAGACCTTAGGCAGCAGCGGCGTCGGATTATCCGGGCGAGTCAGCTATGAAAATAAGAGGATGAAGTTCAACCTCGCGGCCGGATCGGTCAACCACCTTGTGGTCGGCGATTTTCAATACAATATTCGCAAGGGACTAAAATTTCAGAGCGGTGTCAACCGCTTCATGGACGATGGAATGTACGGTTACCGCCGTCCGCGACTGGCCGCGGAGCTGGTGGATAACCACATGGTTTCGAACATTCCGTTCATGAGCGGCGTGAAGTTCAGAACCTCAGCCGGCGCATATCAAGACAATCCACAGCTGATCAATTTGAACCCTGCATACGCAGAACTTTTCAGTGGCAATAAGAACTCCACCGTGATGAATAGCGCATGCAAAGTTCAAGAACAGATCACCGCGATGTCTCATCCGATAATCAACATTGGTAACGACAAATGGGGCATGAAATCGTACCTCTTCGGCGGCGTATCCGCCCGCGGTTATTCCACAGGAGACAACGGTCTTCTCGGTCAGATCGGTCCAATGGTAGATTTGCGCCTCAACCGTTTGCGCCTGCAAGGCAGTTACACGAAGTCCGGCGTGCGCGGCAGCACCCCATTCGTATTCGACCAATTCATTCAGGGTCAAAGGTCGTGCAGCCTGTTCGGCGACGTCAAGGTAAGCAAATACGTGACCTTAGGTGGCGGCCTAGGATACAACCTCAATAACCAATTGTTCTATCAGAAGTCGATTTCAGCTGCCATCGGGCCTGAGGACTTCAAAGTACTTCTAACCAGAGACATGATTCGTGGTATCAATCGCGTGGGCTTCGATGTCCTGTACGGTGCACCGATACCATTCGACAAGCTGGTCTTGAAGGGCGGACCAGACCACGGTCAACTTGGTGGAATCTGATGATGAGCAGAACCAAGAGCTACGACGCAGCCAAAATTGACTCATTAGCAAAGTCAAAAATGCCTGCTCTCGGTATCGATTTGGGCGGAACAAAAATTCGTGCTGCCGCCGTAAGAGACAATGAGATCATAACGGAGCCGAAGCAAGTTCCAACACCAGAAGGGCGTGACCACATCATCGAAGCGCTGGTCGATCTGATATCACAGTTCAAGACAGACATTCTTATTGGAATCGGCATCGCTACAGCCGGCATCGTCAACTGCGACACCGGGGAAATCATCGGCTCCACCGGCAACCTGCCTGGTTGGTCCGGGACTCCCCTCAAGAAGGTTCTGGAATCCAAAGTTCTACTGCCTGTTCATGTGGAAAACGACGCCAATGCCGCCGGCTACGCCGAAGCCAGAATTGAAGCGTTAAGGAGGAAGCGGTGCGTCGTCACCGTGACTCTCGGCACCGGTATCGGTGGTGGTATCGTTCTACATGGAAGACTGTTCCGCGGCTCCAACTGGGCGGCTGGAGAGGTCGGACACATCAAGATTGCTCAAGACAAGAAGCGCCTCTGCACATGCGGCCTTGTAGATTGCTGGGAAGCCTACGGTTCGGGGCGCGG
>CAZISK010000573.1:0-5758 GCA_964541355.1 uncultured Candidatus Obscuribacterales bacterium | reverse complement strand
AAAGCGGCGCACGGTCCTGTCATCCAAATGATGCGGCAATAGCATTTTGATCGCTACGGTGCGATTCAGCAAAAGATGCGTAGCCTTGTAGACGCGACCCAGCCCGCCCTCGCCAATCAGCTCCTGGATAGTGTAGTGACCGCCTATTGACGTTCCGATCAGCTCATCGACTTTGGGTGAAACAAAATGGAGCGGATCCTCGAGAATTTTCTCAGCAACAGCATCGAGACTTGACTCCACAAGCCGGGTCTGTTGCTCCTCAGATAAATTATTGTGTGTCATTGCCAAACAAGATGCCGACGCAGTATCTGGTCTATACCCGTGTAACCATTCCTTTCGCGGGCCATATAAGGAATTTAAAGATGATCATCGCCTCAGGTTGTCATTTGACACGCCTGGTAAAACTGTCTGGTCGAACCTCGTCAACGCTGAATATATGGCATATACCACACAACTAAAACCACGCCATGAAGCTCTCGCCACCGAGTCGGTCACAGGCCGGCAAACAGCTAAGGGCGGCTGGAAGCGCTTCATCGGTCCCATTGTTGTGGCGGTGGCAGCTGCGTCTGTCGCGCTCGCCTATCATTTCGTCTACGGTCACGCTAAATCAAGTCTCATATATGACGCGCGCAGCTATCTCTGGACCAGCGCCCAGATTTCACACTTTCTAATCGACCTGTCACACCTGAAGTGGTCTTGGGATCTTGTAACCAACCCGGAGTTTCGCGAGCACCTGTTCAACGACGGTCCGGTCTACACCACATTCATCGGTTCGATATTCGCTCTGATGCAGCATGTCCCGGTGCAAAAGGACTGGGTAAAAGTCGAGGTGATTCAATCGATACTCCACGGTCTATCTACAGTCCTGGTCTTCGACCTGGCCCGTCGACTGGTGAGGACAGGAGACGCCGGATTGACCGGGGAGGCTGCCGAGCGCGTAAGCAACATTGCGGGCTACTCCGCGGCATTGGTCTGGGGGCTCTACCCGGCAGCTGTTGTGGCGACAGGATTCCTCTACACGGAGCCGCTGGCAGTATTTGTAATCGCGCTCTTCACCTGGGCGGCAGCTTCCAGATCGGAAACAATCAAAGCTAATCTACTGGCTGGCAGCGCCGGCGCTCTGGTCGTCTTGATCAAACCTGTACTGGCGCCGGCAGCGCTGGTCGGATGTTTATTCAGGATAGTTCTATCACCAAAGAGAATTAAATCGTTCGCCATTCTTACCGTCGGTATGGCCCTCACAATAATGCCCTGGTCGGCGTACACGCACTTCGTCTGCGGGAAAATGCAGGTGACGACACCCCGGTTCGCCTCATACAACGTTGTGATGGGCTCCGATCTGGAATCGGACGGACGGTTGTGCATCCCCTGCACGCCGCTGACAAATTTCTTCAGGAGCGACGAGTCGCCTGTCTACTTTGTAGCTTCGCAATGGCGCTGGCACCCGGTCGAGAGCCTTCAGCTGATGGCCCGCAAAGTGACGAGGCTGCTCACCTATGAGTGGAACGACTTTCGCCACGCCTATTTCGGAGTCACTGCGCCTCAACAGCGATGGTGGCACTTAGCCATGCTGTATCTCGGACTGGCAGGCGCGATCTACGCTATTTCGACGCGCAAGTTGGATTCTTCCTCGAAACCGGTGGTGGTGGCACTTGCTCTAATGTGGATGCCGCTCATTTATCTCCTCTTCGAGGCGAACTCCCGATATGGCTTCACAATCATGCCTATGTATGCCGCATTCTCGGGATTATTCCTCTCATATCTGTTGTCCAGGCAGGGTCGAAAACCGGTCGTGGTACTATCTGCAGTGCTTGCCATCGTCGGACTCGCTACTTTCCTGCAGATCGGCAATTGGGCTTGTACGGGTGCTCCATCGGAGACGATGGTCAATATAAACAGCAACCAGACTCTCGTCACCGCAATAGACTTATCGAAGATCACCCAGCCGAAATCGAACTACGAACCGGTCGTTCTGGTTGATAGCCAGAGATCGCTCGAGAGCGCAAAGGTCGAATTCAACGGACATCCACTGGACAACCTGAAGGGTCTTCGCTATTTCGACTCGAGCATATACGACGGTTATTATGTCACCAAAGAGATGGCCAGCGCCATGAATGTTTCGCCGGAGGAGTTCCGCCAATGGCGCCTGGCAAGAGTGCCAAAGGAGCTGATTAACTGGCGCGGCACCAATGAGATCAGGATCACTCCAGGTCAGACGAGCACTATATATGGTGACACGTCCGCCCAGGTGGAATGTCTGCCCTCGCTGCGACATTTCTGCCCCAACAAGCTCTGCAACAGCCCAGAAGGGTTTGAAACACGCGCACCGCTATTGCGACCGAGCAAGAATTCCTATCGCTTCTCGCGAATAGAAGGAGCACAAGGCAATCTAACCGGCTCTGCGCGCGTGCGAATTGGCCTGGTGATGGATTCGCCTCGCAAGCGCAAGCTAATCCTGCCACTAAATAACTATACGTTCAGCGCTAACAACGATCAGCGGCCGATCCTTGAACAGGAGCTCCGCCCCGAGCAATTCGCCTTCATCATGAGGAGTAGTACCGGCGACGGCACGATTCGCAGCAACAGATTTATCGTTGAGCACGCCGCGCCGATTGCAGAGATTCAGCTACCTGAGCCAGTCTCGCCGGAAAATCGGCTGAGAGTAAGCCTCACAGGAGAGGTAAAAGCGGTAGCTCCGGGACTTGCGTCCGCCGTAATCACCAACGGAAAGTTCGCCGTTCTCTCAACAAACCCGGCCGCGATCAATGTCGATACGCACTGGCAGCCTTTTCAGATTGAAGACGCCATGCCACTTGTTCTCTTGCGCAAGAAGGAGGGCGGATATTCCTTGACGGTGGCGCTCTACCCCGGACCATGGCTCGATGAGACCGGTTATGGCTCGAATCGCAAATCGTCAGATGCCACCTTCAGGAACTTGAAACTGAAAGTCTCTTACTTCAAAGAGCTGGATTTGAGCGGACGCCAGGTCTACGTTTATTAGTCACCGGTGAAAGCCATGCAAGTCCACGCCGTTTTTGAAACGGCTGGACGATCCGCGTCATGGTGACCATTCCTGCCGCAAAGACAAGCTTGCTCACCAGCGCGGTATATTGCATCCTGTTAAATCTATCCGGCCTCTTCCAGCTTGTTGCTTTTCGCCGCCACTGCCGCATCCTGCGGAGCAGGTATCGCTTTCCACTGACCGGAACGGGTGAACCGTCCGGACGAAACAGCGATAGCTGTCGCTTTGAGCTCCTCTGCTTCTTTGACGCGATTGGTTTGGTACAAAAGCTGAATATAATGACCCAGAAGCGTCATCACTTGCGGATGTGCGCGGCCCAGTCGATTTTTCTTAATCCGCAAAGCCTGCACGTAGAAAGGCTCGGCTTCGTCATACTTGGCCCAGGAATGGTAGAGCATCGCTGCATTATGAGTAACGGTGCCGGTATCTAGATGATCGGGACCGAGACAGCGAATATACATTTGCAAGAGACGCCTGATGACGGGCGCGCCTCTGTAGTACTCCTGTGTCATGTAGTAAATTTCAGAAAGCAGCTCTAGCGTTATGCCAAGCCGTCTATCATCAGGCTCAAAACACTCCGCCTCTTCAAGTGCCGCCAGGGCCAGGTATTCCGATTCTTCCCATTTGCCGGCGTCCATGGATTGCTCAACTGACGCAACCAGGATATCCCAGGGACTTGTTGGAACCTTGGGCCGCTTCCTTTTCTGAAAGTTGTCAACCACCTTTTGCGCCCTCTGTGAGGTCTAGAGCCTTTATATGACTTTGGTAAGTAAGTGAAACATCGAGCTACTGACTGAATAATATCGCAAGTTTCACCAAGGTAGAAGTAGCCTTCCGATCCTACTCTATACTTTAGGCCTCTGTTTAGTAAAGCGCCAGCATAGTAGGAGCGAAGATTTTACTGTTACACATTTCTTTTCAGGTTGAGAACAACCTTTCTCGATATGTCCGCACTGATCGATAGCTGACGGATATCCTTCGATTCGTAGGAGCCTGAAGTCGGTGGGTTGAATCTGAAGGTATAAACACCTTGCGGTATCGTCACCTGACAGCAACCATCCTCATCGGTAAGAACATAGCCACGCGGCAAGTTGGAGCTTGCGTCATCGTCCGGACCTTCATCTTCGGCCCTTTCACCATAAGGATGATATTCCATCTGGCAGCGAGGAACCGGATTCCCGTCTTCGCCGACCAACTCGAACATTATCTGGCACCAACCATGCCAGATAATGTCCTGATTGACCGGATCACATCCGACTTCAATCGGTGTGGCGTTGTCAAAATCCTTGTGAACAACGATTGAGTAACTACCAGGAGAAAGGAATATCGAATACCGACCATCGGCGTCCGTGACGGAGTGCGCCAGAGCCAGAACCGGATCGGCGCTCTCCGGGCCGAGCCCTTCGATGCCGTCGGCAAAGACCGAAATCTGCATCCCGGCTCGAGCCTGGCCGGAATCGTCGCGGACGCGACCCCGCAACGCCGTGCCCGATCTGAGATCGACCGAAACGTGAGTATCTCCGCCCACCATGACGATCTTCGACCAGGGTGCGATGCCTGTGTGATCGGCACCATCTATAGTGACAGTCGGTGCGTTGCGAGGATGAGCGACAACTATCAACTTGTAATTACCGCCCGGCACCCCGAGCGAGAATTGACCGAACTTGTCGGTCTTGGCGATGAACTCTTTCGACCCGGTCGCTTCTTGAGCGCGCACCAGACAGCTTGACAAAGGCGTATCATTGAAGAGCACTTCACCCTTGAGTTTATGACCTTCTTCCAGAATGAATTTTCTCTCGGTATCTTGAGCAACCTTGATGTTTGATTCCTTCAATCCAAAATGGGTGGCAAGCGGCGCCGGAACGATCTCGAGCTCGTAGACGCCCTTCTCGAGCAACATCTCGAAGCAGCCATTGGCATCGCTCAGACACTCGGCGTATATATCGAACTCTTTGACGACGATTTGATCCTGATTGGTCAGGACAGGCACGAGCTTGACATTAGCATTAACAACAGGGTGCCCGAAGACGTCTTCGATCTGTCCATGATACCGGCACAACTCAGGCAAGAATATGTCGAGCGCACCGTCTACCACAACATTAACCACGTGGACCTGAGTATTTACATATGGGTAGCCCGAATATCCATTGGCGATCACTGCCGAATCTTCATCAGCATCGTCAGGCGCTGACCGATACCTTGACGCCACATGGTACTTGCCTTTTGGCAGCACGAGAGCATAGGTACCCTGGTCATCGATACCGCTGGTGGCGGCATACGGTGTAGGCTCAATTCCTATAGCCATCACCTCGGCGTTGTGTAATCGCTCGCCGGAAGCCGCAATGACACTGCCGGTCAATAATGTGCCCAATGTCAGACTGACATTACATGTGGTGTTAGAGCCAAGTTCGATGTCCGATAAGCGTTCTTTCAAGAATCGGGTTCTACCGCTTGGAATGACATCGACCGTATAGTTGCCGGACGGTAGTGTAAAAGAAAACTCGCCTTTGCTTCCGGTCACCACCTCCTGGATCGGCTCATCTTTCTGGGAACAGTGCAAGGCAAAGCTTGGAGCGGTGACCCGAACCTTGACACCGGCCAACGGCAAACCCTGGTGTTTGACATGACCCTGAAGAGTGTGTGTAACTTGTTTTTCAGCCAAGGTTTTAACCCGATGATGACCAATTGAGAGATTTTAACTCGTTATGCGCCTCATTGTCGTTTTGACATGGAAGT
>CAZISK010000572.1:0-5761 GCA_964541355.1 uncultured Candidatus Obscuribacterales bacterium | reverse complement strand
CTTGGGCTGTTGACGCTTGGGCTGCTGGCCCTTGGGCTGTTGACGCTTGGGCTGCTGGCCCTTGGGCTGTTGACGCTTGGGCTGTTGGCCCTTGAGCTGCTGCTGACCCTGGGGTAGCACCGTAGCAGGGCACAGTTGCTGAACCGCGCCCTGCGGCGACGGTGGCTTGCCCTGCTGACGGTCTTTGTTTCTTTGTTTGGGCTTGACTCGCCGTGGAGTCTGAGCTTGCGGTTGCCCGGAGGCGAACCGCTTGCGGTTACGAGACATTGGGACCTTCCTACCGGGATATTCGAGACTTGCGTCTGGCCCGGCGATTGTTGAGAAAAGCAAGAGCGATTCGACCCCTCGCACGGAAGTCAAACGGACGTCGAATGCGTCCTGGGGCGATCGCTGCCAGTGGCAGCTGCTCGTCTATGACGAGCTTGTGCGTTGAAGCATCGCGAAAGCAACAGCTTGCGCGATGTCAGTTGACACGGGATCGACTTGCACTCCAGCCCTGAAGAGAGGCCAACGACCGCAGAAGCTCCAACATGGCGCTCTGTTGTTAGTCGCGGCGGTCTCTTCGACAGATGAGCAAAACCTTGAACAACCAGTCCGACAAAACTCTGACGACGTAGGTCTCGCCATCGCTATGTGTTGAACTGGTTAAAATCAATGTTTCACTCGGTAAGTGTTGTTTGATGTGCAAACAGGTATATACCTGACGGTATCAAAACCGTAAAACCCCTTACAACAAGCCAGTTGCTTTATGGGTAAGGTTTTATGTGTTCTTGACAATAAAAAAATAATATCGAATGTTGGCTTTATGAGTCGCGGCTAATAGAGCCAATCTTCACGATCTAATCATCTTGGCGATCAATCACGTTTGTGCGTAACCGCTCATCATCTGCCTGTCGCCGCTTTTTGTCAGGAGATGTTTGACGGCACCATAGTGGACCTCCCAGACATCGGGACCGTAGCCTCCAGCGAATACCATGGCAAGCGGGATTTGCCGATCAGCAAAAGTATTGATCACGAATTGGTCGCGCTCCAACAGCGTCTCGAGCGAGAGCTTGATGAACCGTGTGCCAGGCAGGACGTCCTTTTCGTATGGATCGCTTCCGGCTACATAGACGACAATATCAGGATGAAACTCACTCAACACATGAAAAACAGCGTCCTTGGTGCGGTTTAGGTAGTCATGGGTTTCGGTCTGGCTGATCTCCACGTCGAGATCGCTCTTCTGTTTTTCCTCAGGCCAACCCTCCTTCGAGTGTACGGAGAGCGTGAACACATCAGGATCATTTTGAAAAATGACTGCGCTACCATCGCCCTGATGAAAGTCGAGATCGAGAATCAGCGCTCTCTCGATCAGCCGGTCTTTGAGCAGGATTTGGACCGCTATAGCGATGTCGTGTATAACGCAAAAACCCCGTCCTCTGTCAGGAAAGGCGTGATGATAGCCTCCACCTAGATTGGCGGCCAGACCTAAGTCCAGAGCGAGACGGCATGCCAACTTAGTGCCACCGCATTTGATGCGGATATCGTCGAGCAGTTCAGGCAACTGTTTTACAGCTTGTCTGGGACTGTATTCTTCCTCGGAAAATTCAAAAATGTCTAACCAGGTCGATGTTTGAGTGAGCGATTCCAGATACTCGGGGGTATGCACGAGCAAGATGTCAGCAATCGAAATTGGCTCCGGCTGTAGGGTTGGGATTGGTTGACCGAAATCACTGGCCAGTCGATCAAGCACCATATGACCTCGATCGAGCGCAAACGGTTTGTCGATGCCAAATTCGGACAGGTCTGTGTTGTACTGGCACGCGTGAACTAGTCTGGCTATACCGATTTTGCTCATGTCAACAGCGCTCATAGTCCTGCCTGTGAGGTGATGCCTGAAAAGAAGTCTCAAAAAACGAGACCAAGATTAACACCATCCAAGAAAAACTTGATCGTGGTTGAGAGAGCTTGTTACAAAACCGCGCCTGGTGATGAGAAAACAATAACTGCTAACCAGAAAGAGCTATTGCTCCTGCCACGAAAAAGCGTTTAGGTTTACTGAGTTATTTTATCCAAACAGCTAAGTCTTATTCTTCGCATCAAACAAAGAGCTTGCCTCACCTGACATATTCTCAAGTCGCTCGTCAAGAGTAGAGATTTGTCAGGTCGTTTGATGTTTGCGGTCTGTCCTTCTTGCTGCGCGGCAGCAACGACTAACCGCTCTGTCATCAATGTGCCGGGAGGACTCATGAGCGTGGGCTCAGTACTGCTATGGCTCGCCATAGTCTTGTTTTTCATTGTCATTAACGGTCTTTTCGTGGCGGCGGAATTCGCAGTCATTCGTCTGCGCAAGACCCGCGTCGAAGAGATGGTCAAGTCAGGTGCCGCCGGAGCAAAGATGCTCGAGGCTCTGCAGCGCGACATCGAGAACAGTATCGCTGGAGCTCAGCTCGGTATCACACTGGCCAGTCTCGTTGTGGGCTGGATGGGTGAGAATGTCGTCTCTGCCGGTCTGGCACTGATACTGAATGCGATACCGGGCTTCGAAGGAGTTCATGTGCCGCACTGGATCGGCTTGATTCTGTCGTTTGCGACTTTGAGCGCTGTCCACATCATTCTGGGCGAACAGGTGCCGAAGTTCGTCGGCATCCGCTTTCCGGAGTCGACGCTGCTCAAGCTTGGTATGCCGTTTCGGTTGTTCTGCAAGGTGATGACACCGTTCCTTCGGCTGATGAACTACCTGTCCAACCAGTGCATTCGGCTCTTGGGATTAGACAGGCAGCCCGAGGAGACCAAACATCCGTCGGCTCGCGAGTTTCAGATCATGGTGGAAGAGAGCGCCAAGGCCGGACGTCTGGGCAAGCAAGAGTCGGACTTCCTGGTCCGAGGTCTCGAGCTGAAAGCCCTGATGGTGCGCCAGGTCATGAGACCGAAAACGCAGGTAGACTATCTGCGTAGCGATAACACCCTGGCTCAGGTCATGAAGACGGTTGTTGATACGAAGCACGGTAAACTGCCGGTGTTCGACTCAATCGAGCATCGCGTCATCGGCATCCTCAACACCAAGGACCTGTTCGACGTCTGGATGAGCCGGTTCGGGGCCAGTAATGGTGGTGTGCTTCCGGTTCCGCCTGTTTTGCAGGAGTTCCGGCTGTCGCGCTTCGTGCGTCAGGCCCACTTCGTTCCTGACACCATGCAAGCCAGCGTTCTTCTGGAAGAGATGAAGCAGAAGCGCCTGCAGATGGTGATGGTGACCGACGAGTTCGGCAACACCATCGGCATCGTCACTCTCGAAGACCTTCTCGAGCAGCTCGTGGGCGACATCTGGGACGAGTACGACAAGCCGCACCGCGACATCGTCAAGGAAAACGAAGGCATCTATCGGGTGCGGGGAGATGTCACCTTGTTCGAGTTCAGCAAAGTTTTCTCGCATCCGCTCGAGTACAACGGTTACTGCATATCAGTGGCCGGCATGGTAGTCGAGAAGTTCGGGCGCCAGCCCAAAATCGGCGAGAGTGTCTCCGTTTCCGGTTACGCCTTCAAGGTGCTGGAAAAAGAGGGGCAGATGATCTCCTTACTCGAGATCAAAGTCAGACCGGTAGCGTGAGATAAGAAGCGCCACCGTATGCGGTACCTATTCGGGCGCCGCCATTTGTATTGCACACATGAGACGGACACGGCCCATGTCGTGCCGCATATAACGGGGGAACTCAATGGACACCGAAACCCTTGCCTTGATCTGCGTTTTCATCATCGTGTTCAACTCGGTGATCTTGCTTTGGGGTGTGCTTACCGGTCGATTCATCAAGAAGAAACCGAGCGAGACCCTGCCGGATGGGACTCCCGATCCAGACTCGTCGCCGCCGCCGCCGCACCCGGACGAAGACGACGAGGAGCTCATGGACAAGGGCAGTATCAACCGGCTTCCGTCCTACGAGGACAGTTGCACCCGGATTCTCAGGGAGGTGCGAGACCGGATAGCTGACGCCTCGCCCAAGCGAGGGCCGGAGGCAACTGTGCCGAAGCGGCCGACTTCGGACGAGGACAGCGTTCTGGGTGCGGGCGATTTTCCGACTGATGACGAAGAGGTGCAAGTCGAAGAGCCGGAAAGGGAGACGCCTACATGGGCGTTGAAACAGCCTAAGCACGAACCGGAGCCTGTTCCTGACGTATGGCGAGAAATCGTCATTCCAGAGCCGCCCGGGCCGGTCAACGCCAGGGATGACACGCGCATCGCGGTGCTTCCTCCGCATGACGGTCCGTTCCTGGTGCCGCCGATTGTACAAATTGGCGCGGACCCCTCGCGTCTGGACTGCGTGGAGATCATCTTCTTCCCGCACGCCGACCGGCACGGGTTTGAGGTGAAAGCGTTCTCCGACCGGCAGCTGAACGTGTCGGAACCTGTGCATTCGCCAATCTGTGTCGAGGACGTCCAGCCACACCGGCGCTTCTCTGTAGTCGTGAGCGGCTTGAACCCTGGTGAGTCATTCAAGTACTCGGTGATTCACGGTGGCAAGGTCGTGTTTGAAGCACAGGCTCAGGCTCGGAAGGCGCGTGGCACGCCTCACCGTGTTGTCGTCACCGGCGACATGGGCAACGGCAGCCTCGAGTCGGCACGCATCGCTCACCGGATCTTCAACGAGTTCCGTCCGGATCTGCTTGCGCTGACCGGCGATATCGTCTATATGCATGGGCGAATGTCGGAGTACTTGCGCCGATTCTTCCCGGTGTACAACGCCACCTCCAACTCATATGGTGTCGGCGCTCCGATGCTCTCAGAGGTGATGTCGTTCACCTCTCTGGGCAACCACTGCGTTGGCAAGACCGAGTACTTCCTGTCGCCGAGCTTCAACGAGTTCCCAGACCTGCACGCCTTCTTCGTGTACTGGTCCAGCCCGCTCAACGGACCGGTCGTCGATCCCAAGTCCAAGCGCGACATCCCCGAGCTCATCGGTGATGCGGGGCGAATTGGAAAACTGCTCGAGGCCGCCGGAGAGCGTTTCCCCCGGATGGGCAACTACTCATTCGACTACGGAGACACGCACTGGCTGGTTCTCGACGGCAACTCGTACATGGATTGGTCGCAGCCTCACCTGCGCGACTGGGTCGAGAAGGACCTGATTGCAGCTCACGGTGCTCGCTGGAAATTCGTCAACTTTCACCATCCCAGCTTCACGTCCAACCCGAAGCATGGGAAAGAGAAGCGCATGCGACTTCTGGCGGATCTCTTCCAGAAGTACGGCGTTGACGTAGTTTTCAGCGGACACGCCCACTACTATGAGCGCTGCTATCCGCTTACTTTCAAAGCGTCCGCACTCGAGAACGGCTCTTTGATCGATGAGTTTGGTGATGTCTTCGGCGAAGTCCACATCGACAAGCGATTCGACGGAGTTGAGTACACCAGACCGGATGGTGTGATTCACATTGTCACCGGCGCTGGTGGCGCGAAGCTCGATCCATCCGGAATTATGTGGCGTCCGGAAGAGTGGAAGCCGTTTACTCACAAGCTCATCTCGGATCGTCACTCCTTCACGGTGTGCGATGTCGACGGCGATACCTTGACGCTCTGTCAAATCGACATTCGCGGCCTGGAGATCGACCGTCTCGTCATTACGAAGTGATGGCGCACTATTTCACTATCCCATCAACAATGGGGGAGGTTTTGTGTGAACGACAAAGTTGCCGTGATCGTCATCGATACCGGCTTCTCGCTGCAGTCCATGCGGCGGGCAAGGAAGATAATCGCTTTACTGGACGCTACCACCGGTAGTGTCCAGCAAGG
>CAZISK010000571.1:0-5767 GCA_964541355.1 uncultured Candidatus Obscuribacterales bacterium | reverse complement strand
CAAACTTTCGGTGCTGACTGCTTTGATGCCGGTCAATCTTCATCTCCCGACCGCTCCTCAGCCGACGCCACAGCAGAAAAATTTCTACGAGAAGCCGACGCATTTCTGGAGCGGCGCAAGAATAAGGACTCCACAGCCGCGTCAACGACGCAGAGCACCATTAGTGTCACCGCGCAAAGTGACATCATCTCCTACCCGGATGGCAGCCAGAGAAAGCTCTCCTTCGACGGACAAGAGCTAAAGTCGATGGTGTCGCCGGACGGGGTGAGCTGGGAACGTCAAAAGCAGGACGGTCAATTCATAGACCATTGGAAAAGCAGTGAGGGCAAAGTCTGGCCAGGTAGGATTATTGTAAACCGTTCAACCCGAGATGTATCGCTCACCGTAAACGGTTGGCCGCAAACCGGTTATCGCGTGACGGTAAATGCTGGCGGTGATAAAGAAATCTGTCAGGCAGACAGATC
Source organism: uncultured Candidatus Obscuribacterales bacterium (assembly GCA_964541355.1). Lineage (GTDB taxonomy): Bacteria > Cyanobacteriota > Vampirovibrionia > Obscuribacterales > Obscuribacteraceae > JADYXR01. The sequence continues at coordinate 5,303 of CAZISK010000571.1, read as the reverse complement.
GCGAGCGGTGTCATACGCCAATCAAGAATCGGCCGCCTTTAACTCCGCTGGTCTGATGACCAGCTATCGAGCCGCCGACGGTACTCTCCGCGAGTTTGACGACTGGCAGTTGGATATGAAGACTGGCGACTTGCAGCCGAAATCTATAAAGATAACAGAAGGCAAAGACGTATCCAATTGGCAGCAGAAAGATGGCATATGGACAGTGGACGGAAGTCCATCTGCAACTGAGTTCCGAGTGGACAGCAAGAACGCGACGTACCAATTCACGGATACAAATACCGGACTGACCACAAAGCTAGTAGCAGGCCGATACCAGGAAACCAACGAATTTATCGGTGGTACGGAGTATCTTACCAGAGATTATGACGACGGAACCAGAAGCATTCAAAAGTCTGATGGCAGTTGGCTTGTAAGGCAGAACGATCAACAACGAGCGACTAGCATTAAAGATGGTGGCATGCTACGAAGATTTGAGCGCGATCAACTCGGCACCATCACCGGTGTCAGCGATCCGTCCGCTAATCGAAGCTGGCACAGGGATCCAAATGGAAATTGGAAGTTTAATTCAACCGCTAGATCAAAGTCACCGAACGCTCATACCGAGTCGATTTCAGGCGAATTGTACGTGGACGCCAGGGGGCTTTGCGTTATTGAAAGGTCTGATGGATCATTTCAAAAACTGGATAAAGACGGAAATCTGTTGCCGGCGACGAAGAGTGAATGCCTGCGCGCTTTGGCGGAAAAATCAGCACTTCTTTCTCCCCAGGTGAAGGCCAATTTTTCCGAAGACATCGATATGTTTCAAAATCGTGCCAAGCTCAGTAAAGTGGAGATAGACAAGACCTTGGACCAGGTGACTCGCCTTTTTTCATCGTCACCCTCTGTCAAGTCTCCCTTTTCCGCTGTGGAAAGGGAGGTAATCGCCGCCCAATTGGCCTGGCATCTAGCGCATCCCTTTCGGCAAGAGCAGGGTGAGCGTCAAACATGCAACGTAACAGCGATACGTGGTTGCCTGATCAGCGAAACTCCATCCGAGTTCGCAAGAATGATTGCCGACGTCGCATCGAAAGGCCGCTTTGTCACCGCGGACGGTACTATCATCATCCCTCCGGCAGCCAGTCTGAAACTACCTCCTGCTGGCATGTTCCCACCTACTAACGGTGACAACTCCTGGCTTGGACAGATTTCGGACCAGGTGATGGTAAACATTTTCTGGCAAAGACAGACTTTGGACTCGCGTCAGAGACCGGTGAACAAAGGTGAATTGATGTACGAGCAACGGCCCCCCAGCGCGGGCGATTCAGGAGACCGACTATTTCGTGTCATCAAAAACACGCGCGCCTACGAGCTCCTAAACAGAGACAATCCATATCCAGCAAGACACCCTAATCTGTTGGCTGGCGACATCGGCGACGTGTACAGCCAGATTACCGGAAAAAATGAAGCGCCGAGAATAATAGTCAATAAAGCTCTTCAAAAAGGATCCGACCAAGTCTCTCTTGTATCCAACGAGACAGACCTTGAATCCGCTCTGACCCGAGGGCCCTGGCCAAAAATTGTGGGCGTGCACACCTCAAAATCTCCCTTCTTCGAAGATTCAGACATGGGCAGAGCCGGCGGTGCGGGTGGCCGCCAGGGAGCTTGGCATGTCGTGGTAGTGCACGGATACGATCCTCGGTCCAAGCTCGTAGGCGTGGACAACTCCTGGGATCCGGAAAGGGATCACACAGCTGGACACCGACAACTCAGGCTGAAGGAACTGTACGATGCAAGCCTGAGATGAAATGGACCCGAATGCGACTGAGCTATCTCAATGGTGGTCTGGCAGTTCTACATGCCCCGGCGTGGTCCCGGTTATTATCGAAACGCAGTTAAGGACACCACACCGCTTGGCAGCCAGCATTACCGCTATTTTTGAATACAACGGACCGCCTTTGTAATCGTTAAGCCGTAAAGTATATAGTTCGGACAGCACAAGGATGCGTGGAGGAGTTGCCAAATTTGCTCGAGTGTAAGACCTTAGTCTTTGGAGCGTTCCCTCGCCATTTGGACCGATCAACAGGATGACCAACAGTGCACATAAGGCAGGCATGTCCGCATCGAGATTGCGAAATATCATTTACGCTATAGCAGCAGCGAGCTTGCTTTCGAGTTGTACCTATCTTCGAGACTGGTCGTTGCTGCACCATCTGCGACTCTACGAAAGGTACCGTTTAATCGCCAATCACGAGTTGGCGGAGGGGGATCGGACGAATGCTGTATCCGATCTCAAGAAAGCGCTGGAGGAGCTGGAGTTAGCAAGACCGAAGGATGAGAATACCAGAGTGCAATCGGCTCTCGCTCTGGGCGGAATGTACTTGGCTTGCGGCGATTCAAAATCGGCAATTGATTGCTACCAACAGACGGACAACGGCACATTTCTAGCCGAGAGCACTACCGGAAAGGGGTTTTGTTTTCTTGCTCAAAACAAAAAGGACGAAGCCGCTTCTGAGTTTCGGCGAGCGCTGCAACTGTTTAAAGCTAATCCAACGACGCCGAAAACGAATCCATATCCGATCGACTATTGCCCGAGCTGTTGCATTTGGGGTTTGGCGCAAAGCAAGGAGAAATCGGACTATCCAATCAAGGTGTCATTGGTGGAAGATCATCCGCTGCCAAGTGAATGTTTGACCAGCCGCCTCATTTTGACAGACGTGCTTGAACGAAGAGCCAAAGAGCATGCCACCACATCCGGCACTAAGCAACCACGCCTTCCTGCTGTAAATCAAATTCCGAACGGTAAGTTAGAGCTGCAAAAGTCATGGAACACTCTGTTTCGAGCAGGTAAACGTTGCTCCGAGCGCAATGACTACGAGCAGGCGGAAAGGTACTTCAAAAGTGCTCTCAACTTGTTGCGTAGAAATGACGAGAATGACGTACGACTAACGGAGTCCCTTCAAACACTATCGTCATTTTATTTAGGTCAGGAGCGCATAAAAGAGGCGATTCCGTATCTCGAAGAAGAGGTGGCGCTAAAGAGAGCTCGTTTTGGCAACGACGATATTGCACTAATCGACCCGATTCGGAGGTTTGGGTTTGCCTGCATGCGAGATGGTAACTACCCTGTTGCTGACAAAGCCATGACAGAGGCGCTGGCGATTTCCATCCGGCAAAACAGAGAAAATGAGCTCACTGCACGTATCTGTAGCAACTTCTGCGAGTTACGAGTTGCGCAGGGTCGCTTCAAGGAGGCCGAGGCTCTTGGTCGGAAGTCACTTGAGATCTTGAATAAAGTTTGTCCCGCGAATGACTACCGTTTGGCCGTTCCGCACTTCATGCTGGCAAAGTCACTTATAGGGCAAAATCGTATTGCCGAGGCAGAGCATGACATTTTGATGAGCACTAGCGCACTAGACAATCCGGACGTTGTTGCATCGGTCAAACTAGACATGTTGTTGACTGGAGCGGACCTTGCCGTGAGGCGGGGTGACGGTGCATCCGCGAGGAGCTTCACTCGTGCGGGTCGGGAACTGGTTGACAAAATTGGACCTCCTCGTCCCAATCAAGGTCGAGTCATCTTTGATCGACTGATGAAGCGATTGCAGCACCTGGAGAGTACGACTCAAAAGGAGGTGAGATAGTTGCAACAGAGGAGCCAGCGCACGTGGAAGCCGACGAAACTAACGCACAAAGGTTGGGTTCTTGTGTTGATACCACTTGTCTTCGAAGTGGTATTCGTAAGCGTACTGAGCTATTTCTTACTTCAGGTAGAACAAGAAGCGGGCAACATCGAACGCTCCAGAAATCTGATTTTGGAAACCGAAACATTGCAGCGACAGTGCGTCGAGATGGGAGCTACAGTCGCTGGCTATAGCTTCACAGAAAACCCGGTTTTCGCCAACCAATTCAGCGAGGCTAAAACGAAGGTGCTTATCCAGCTAGGGATATTGCGTGATCTGGTCAATGGAGATCCCGAACAGACGGCTGCCGTGACTAAGATTGGCAACGTGGTCCAAAATGAAATCGTGCACTTACAGTCCATGCTGGACCAAATCGATCGAGAGATAAGTAACAGCTCCAATCAATTCGAAAAGATTAACGCGAATCTGGTCCAGCTATCTACGCTTTTTGACGATCTGGTAAAACATCAGCGGGAACTTCTTAGAGGCGCTCCCCAGGCGGAGAGCCGTTTGCGAGCGCTGGTCGAGCAATTGGTGATTCTCGGTGTGATTCTCAACGTTGTGCTTGCTGTTGGTCTGGTGGCATATTACAACGCAGGCACCACCAGGAGGCTGAATGTGCTCATGGAGAACGCCGGCAGGCTTGGTAGCGTGAAAGACCTATTACCGCCCCCAGGTGGGAACGATGAAATTGCCAATTTAGATCAAGTCTTTCGCAGGATGGCATATGCGCTTGCTGAGGCAACAAGAAAAGAAAAAGCAATTGTCGATAATGCCAGCGATGTTATTTGTACTTTAGATGAGGATCTTAAGTTCTCCGCCGTCAGTAAGGCTAGCGAAACCCGATGGGGATACACTGAAGAGGACCTGACAGGAAGGCGGCTTGTCGACATTGTTTTTGAGAGATCTGACGAGATTTCGGACTTGTTCCGAAAAGCAATACAAAGCCCCAGCAATGATGCTATAGAGATTCGCTTACGTTCGAAGAGCAATCGACCAGTCGATACGCTCTGGAGCGTTCAATGGTCTGATGCGGAAAACCAGTTCTTCTGCGTCTCTTATGACATAACGGAACGTAATCGCATCGATCAGATTCGTAGAGACTTGGTCGCGATGGTGTCACATGATTTGCGTTCGCCTCTCACAGCAATCCTGGTCTGCCTGGAGAAGCTTAGATCCGGACGACAAGGAGCAGTTGAGGATCCAATTGCACGCGACCTTGAAAGAATGGAGTCTAGTGCATCACGAATGGTGCGTCTCATCAATGACTTTCTTGACCTGGAAAAACTGCAGAGCGGTAAGCTCGAGCTCAAAATTGCCAGGACAAATCTCGATGTCTTAGTCAGCAATTCAGTTCAGGCTATTCGTCCGTTGGCAGAAGTCAACCGGGTCACCTTTCAAGAGCAAAACACAGACATGGACTTGTTAGTCGATGGAGACCGATTAATGCAGGTACTCGTCAATCTGTTGAGCAATGCCACCAAGTTCTCTCCACCGGGCGGGATGATCACCATAGCTGCGAAGGTCGAAGGTAATGATGTTGAGATATCTGTTGCCGATCAAGGACCGGGCCTCGTTGACGATCAACAATCCGTCGTTTTTGAAAGTTTTACTCAGCTGGAAGGAGATGTTCGCCAGGGC
>CAZISK010000570.1:0-5784 GCA_964541355.1 uncultured Candidatus Obscuribacterales bacterium | reverse complement strand
AATCATGAGGTCTTTCTTCACTCTGCCGACATCAAAAATCAGATCGTACTTGTTATAGGTCACAAGCCTATATCTGGCGCCGCCGCCTGGAGGCTGCGACATGGGAACCAGCTTGTAGGCTTCGGCGTTCTTGCCGAGTAGCTTGGCGTATTTTGGAATGCTGGCCAGAGCCGGATCAGCGAGCCAGGCTTTGGCCAGGTCCATTCGGTTGAGTCTAAGGCACTGTACAAAATAGCTCACGATTGATAGCGGCATATCTTTTCCTGGGCTGCCGCCCAGGACAAAATGTCCGCCCTGGAATTTGAGCACAATCTGGTATGCCGATGATTTGGGCTTGGGCAAACCGTTTGCAGCAGCACCCTGGGGCGCGGATTGTGGGCTGACGGAAAGAACCAGATCGTTGCCTGAAAAACTAGCCTGACCGGAGAGATTCTGCAAAAAGTGTGAGGGGATTTGCGAGAACGGCTCAGTGGTAGCCATCCAGCCCCCATTCGCGGGTCGGTAGCCTGAAAGGAAGACCACGCCTGAGACGCGGTCCAGTCCTGCTACGGCTAGAAGGCTGGGCCCTTCCACCCGCACGACCTTGTCGACAAACTTGCGTCTGCCGACCTTTACTCTGGTTGTGGTGGTCGTAAACGATCTGACTATTTTTGCCGCAGTTACATTGACTGAGTCTGGAATTTCGACGATCGTGGCTTTTGCGCCCGCCATTCCACCCTCGGAACCGTCCGCCGATTGAATGATCAGGCTGTGATTGATCTGTGCTCCTGGAAAGGTCCACACGCGGGCGCCTCCAGCGTCGAGCACTCTTGCCTGGACGTCTTTGAGCGAATTGTTATCACGGATTACGATTGCCGCAGGGGCCCGGAGCGTTCTTCCGTCTGAAAGAAATACGCGCAGCGTCTCGAGATAGTCTCGCCAGGTGGTTCCGTCCGGCGACATCTTATATGTCTCGCCTTTCTTGTTGAGCGCAGTCGAGGTCAGGCTGACCGGAGCTGTCAGCGCTTGTGGAGCCGTTGCACTTTGAGGAGGAGGAGCCTGGTTGACTGCGATTAAAGTTTCCGCCCGGCTGGATAAAGGGGTAAATGAGCTGGCAGCGAGGGCTGATGCCAATATCCCAACCGTTACTTTTCTCTTCCTGGAAAATGCTGCCATTTCTCGCTCTTAGCCTGTTTTGGTGATTGAAATTAGAAACCGCCGTTATCGACTTGTGATCACCAGCCGCTTCCACAGCTCATTCTAGTTGGTTTTGCACGCTAGAGACGTGAAACAACTTGAAAGATGTCCTGGATTGAAGCGATTTTCTGAAGAGTCCACTTAAAAGCTTTCTCAATCACATATCTCTTGTAATTGTAATGTTTAGCCCAGTTCAAGTGTTTATTGAGCGATGGCGCGATTGAAAACTTGGTTCGCAATATCTCAAGAGTCCGGTTTTCAAGGGCGTGTTGTTCCCATTCGAGCCTCGCACCACATGGGAATTCCACCATTGGCTAAGCGGCGTAGCAGGGCTACATTAGAGTGAGGAAGGAGCCGATTTCAGGACGCAGGGAAGCGCTGTTATATGAACTTTAGACCAACTGATTCCGCCTTAGGGCCGGCCGGCGATGCCGGTGCCAGCGGTGCTTTGTCCGGAGCTTCGGGAAGTGAACTGGGCGCTCAGGGTCTCAATTCGCAGTTCTCCGGTCTTGACGTGTCCAAGGCTCATCAGTTTTTCCAGGCCAGCGATGGAGGAGCCGCCGTTACCAAGGCGCTCTCAGGATTTGATATATCCGGACTGACCAGTGCGCCCATACCAGGTGTGGAAGCAAGTGCGCTCATGCCGATGGCGCCTGGCTCTGATGCAGGTCTCGTGGCTGGTGCGTTGACTGGAGCCAATGAGCCTATCTCTCCTATCATTCAAATGATTTTGAAAATGCCAGGAGCGATGGGGCTGGTCAACTCGTTCTTCGAGTTCTTGGCCAATTTCTTCCTTAATCCGATGACTTTCTTCGACGTCTTCAATCCGACAAATTTTGCCAACCACGCTGCAGCAGCCTTCCAGATGTCGAGCGAGCATATCCCTGTCAGTCTCTCGTTGCTGCCGGCCAATGCGCCTATACTGAGCAGTTTTGGTGGGCTGGCGCAACCGATGTTCTCCTCGGATCTTTTGTCTGCAAAGCTCAATCTGTCGTTGAGCCACTCTTCTCCATATGGTGCGTTTGCCAAAAACTCGCTTGATCCTTTCCAGCACAGCTTGAACGTCGGTGGAGATGGAAGCCCTTATAGCGCTGCGTTCGAGAATGCACCCGGAGCCGCGGCACCCGTGGGTCAAGCTCCGAATGGAACGCTCTCCGGACCGAGTTTGACGGATCCGGGTTCTGCCAATCATATTGCCAATAACACGCGACTGTTCTCCGACCGGGCCAGTAGTGGTGGCACATTCAATACCATTAACCTGGCCGCCAAATCGCCTGTTCCGACAGCATCGGCCAATAGTGTCCAAGGATTGCCCTCTACGACCGCTTCCCAGGGGTTGAGTAGTGCATCTTCCGGAATTTTCCAGCAGCCTGGAAGTTTCTTGAATAATGCGCGTTTTGAAGGCGTTCCCAACTCCGCATATATGAAGGAAGGCTTCTCCGCCAATACCGGTCAAGATGTCGGTTACAGCATGACTTCGCCAATGGCAAGTAATATGCCGGTTGGAGACGCTGCTCCACCGGTCAACTACGGACCATCCGGTTACGTGGGCAGCGAGCTTGGTAGCGCAGGTGGTGCCGGCAATAACATGATCGCCTTGGATCAGTCGTCGTTCAAACCGAGTTTAGGTGGCAGCGATAATCAGTTCCGTTCTGCATTCCCGGGTTCAGGTCAGCAGTCCTCTCAGGTTGGCGGGCAGTCCGCCTCGTCCTCCACCGGCTTGAAGGCCCAGCAGCTCAGCCTGGACGGTGCTAATGCCGATGCGCCTCAGATGGTATCCGATCCATCGTCTGCCGTCACCAGAACCGGTGCCGATGCTTCCAAGACCGCCGGCACAGCTTCGTCTCACAAGGCGGCCGATTCGGCACTACATAAGACTGCTAATCATCATAGTGCCAAGCATACATCGCATCACAGCGAGAGTACTCCCAGCCATGCTCAAGAGGTCCAGAACGTCGATGGTGTAGCGGACGGCACTCAGTTGGCTACGACTGATGGGGCTGCTGCGCAATACACAATTCAGAAAGGCGACAATCTCTGGAATATAGCGAAGCAACGATTTGGTGACGGTACCAAGTGGCAGGAGATCTATCAGCTCAATCAATCTTCCATCGGTCAGAACCCTGATCTGATTTATCCTGGCACGACGCTCAATCTGCCTGGTGGTGGCACCGAGATTGCTTCGAACGGCTCTACCACGATTTCGAGTTATGTCGTGAAGCCTGGCGACAATCTCTGGGATATCTCGCATGAACTTCTCGGCAAGGGCAGCAAGTGGGGCGAACTATATCAAGCCAATCAGGACCTGATCGGCGCTAATCCTCGACTGATACATCCAGGTCAGGAGCTCAGCATCCCTTCTAATGATCCGTCCGGAGGCGGTGTTGCTGCTTCTACTGTTGATCCCAATGCGGCTACTCAGCCAGTATCTGGAAGTGGTATGACTTCGGCGCCGCAAGACCTGCGGACTGATGCAGTACAGAATTCCAACGTCTCGAGTTACGGCACTCAGCCCGATTCGTACGGCGCGATGCCTCAGTATGTGCCTCAAGCTCAGGCTGTTCCGCAGGCACCGATTGCGCCGGTCCAGCCAGTCCAAGGACACATGCAGCAAGTCTCCTACGTACCTGAAACGGGCTACGGACCAGCCAATGCGCCCGCCGGTTTCAGTCCGACTCTGGGTGATGCAAGTAAGCCGCTCAAAGTCATGGCATCGAATCCGACACCAGTTGCTAACGCACCTGATGCTGCGATTGCAGCTGCTCCGACCGGTGATGTTGCTGCCGCTGCCCAGGCGTCCGATGCTGCGGCTACCGCTGCTAATGCTAGCTCGGCCTCAGCCGGTAAAGGTGTTGTGATGGCAGGTGGATTCTCCTCCCATCTCAAGAGTCTGTTTGGTAAGAAATAGCATTGGAAACGGATTAGCCGCTTCGCGGTAAGATTCTACCAATCAGCTCAGCCGATGCTGCCACATCAGCTATGGTGGCAAACTGCCCGGGTTTAGCCGAGGGAAAAACAGCGGACACCCCATGACTTGACCAGTTGACGGTGGTGTCGCAGGTGGCGGGAAGCATCACGAAGGGTTTGTCATATCTTCGGCAAAGCGATGCCAGTTCGCCGGTGGCTTTCCCGCTGAGCGACTGAGTATCCAGGCGTCCTTCGGCGCTGACTACGACGTCGCTGTCCTTGAGACGCTCCTCCAATTTGATTAAGCCGGAAAGCCATTCGAAGCCTGGAATGATTCGGGCCCCGAGGGCGGTTGCCAGTCCGAAGGCGGTACCGCCGGCGGCACCAGCGCCTTTTACGTCACGCACGCTCCTTCCCGTCATCTTCTCGATCAGGTCGGCGAAATTATAAAGCCCTTCCTCCAGCAAACGCACTTGTTCGACAGACGCCCCCTTTTGTGGCGCGAAGACAACGGCAGCGCCCTGTCCTCCCAGTAACGGGTTGATTACATCCGTGGCGACGTCAAGAACGAGGTGGTTGTGCAGGGCGTCAACTGCAGTCAAATCGATTGAGTTGATCTGCTTGAGCCATCCTCCTCCTGCCGGTAAAATTGCTCCAGCGCTGTCGTAGAATTTCACCCCCAACGCCGTTAATGCTCCCATGCCACCATCTGTAGAGGCGCTCCCTCCTACGGTCATGACTATTTTTTTATAACCGCAATCCAGGCATGCTCGCAACACCTGCCCGGCACCAACCGTACTAGCCTCAAGTGGCGCCAGCCGCCCCCCGAGCCCGGCCAGCCCGCAAGCCGAAGCAAGTTCCACCACTGCTGTCGGGTGATCGGATTGACTATCCGCTGCCCCCAAAACAATCCAGGCCGCCTTCGTCGGTTGGCCGACAGCCCCCGCCACCTCCGAAAGTTTGAGCGTGCCACCAAACGCGGTGTTGAGCGCCTCAATCGTGCCGTCTCCACCGTCGGCGATCGGTGCTAAATCAACAAGCGCGTCCGGTTTGCATCGTCGTATTCCCGAGGCGATAGCATGCGCCAACTGGGAGGCCGACAAGCTTCCCTTATACGCCGACGGTGCGATCAGGAATTTCACGCGCCCTCAGTGAATCGAATACCAGCTTTGCGTTTCACCTTCGTGAGCAGATCTTTCCAGCGTCTCACCTGCTCTCGGTTTTTCGATTTTATCGACGCGTTTTTGATGTCGACCGCCCTCGAAGTCTGTCGCAAACCAGACTTCGAGCATTTTACGAATCTTCTCTTTCGGTGTTGTGCGACCGGCAAAGCAGATGACGTTGGAGTCGTTGTGCTGGCGCGAAAGTTTTGCTGCTTCAGGCTCATGGCAGAGTGCAGCTCTAATGCCTCGCACCTTGTTGGCGACGATGGAGACTCCTATCCCGGAGCCGCAGCATAATACGCCCCGCAGGCATTGGCCCTTCGAAACTGCTTCCGCGACCTTGCGAGCGTAATCAGGGTAGTCGCATGAATCATTGGAGAAAGTCCCGAAATCCTCGAAATCGATGCCTTCGTCGGCGAGGTATTTCTTGACCTCTTCCTTCGCCTCGAAACCAGCGTGATCGCTGCCGATTGCTACTTTTTGCGCCATTTTGAGTCGTACCCCATCCACTGTCGAACGACAAGTGTATCTTAATTTG
>CAZISK010000569.1:0-5797 GCA_964541355.1 uncultured Candidatus Obscuribacterales bacterium | reverse complement strand
CGATCGGTAGGACGGATTCTTCAGACCGTGAAAACTCGTGGCGATTACGGACTCCTTGATACAGCATTTGAGCTTGGAGATATTTCCAGGGAGAGGTTCGACAAGTACGCTACCGTGATAGAGAGTAACAGATCGTCCGATACGGGGCTGAATCCATTTCGATTGCAGGCTGCCACCATAGAGAGTGCCCTGGCTCTCTTGTCACCTGCAACCCGGTCAATTATCGATCTCGCTGGACAACGCATCTACAATTTCGGCACAGCCGTTCTCAAAGGTATCCAACCGATAATGGTCGACTGTGGCGAATTTACAACCGGGCTGAATTACAGACCTGTTGAGCGAGTCGGTTGTTATGTTCCGTCGGGAAGATATCCTTTACCCTCGACCGCCTTGATGACGGCGATGACGGCGAAGGTCGCGGGCGTGAAAGAAATTGTTCTGATTTCGCCCCGACTGCAGAAAGAGATTGTTTATGCCGGTACCATCTCCGGTGTCAGCGAGTTCTATGAATTCGGCGGAGCACAAGGGGTAGCGGCGTTGACTTATGGTACAGAGACAATCCGACCGGTCGATATGATAGTCGGGCCCGGCAACGCATATGTTACCGAGGCGAAGAGGCAGGTTCAAGGTAAAGTCGGCATCGACATGTTAGCCGGTCCGAGCGAGATCTGTGTCATAGCTGATGATGGAGCCGACCCGGAATGGTTGAGTCTCGATCTCTTGTCTCAAGCTGAGCATGATCCTGAGTCACGAGCGTATTTGATCACAACCAGTTTGACTCTTGCAGAAAAAGTCGCCGGATATGTGGTGCGGAAAGTAAAAGAGCTGTCCCTTCCGGAATTTCTAAAGAAGTCGTTGAACAACAGCGCAATTTTCGTCCTCGGGTCAATAGCAGATTGCTGCAGGTTGTCTGACCTGATTGCACCTGAACACTTGCTTCTATCCGTCGCCAGTCCCGATGATTTAGAGCCATCCTTAACCAACTACGGTGCATTGTTCAAGGGCTATGGATGTACAGTGGCGTTTGGAGACTACATGGCAGGACCGAATCACACTCTTCCAACCAACAGAGCCGCGCGTTTTCAAGGATGCTTGTCGCCTTCGACTTTTCTTCGCCCGCAGTCCTGGATAAACGTGTCTAAACAGGCGCCGGGCTTGTCTGGTGAGACAGCCGCCTTCGCAAGCATTGAGGGACTGACGGCTCATGGGGCAGCCGCTTCAATCAGGACCGGTTTGAAGGTTAGCTGAACCAATCCGTGTTCAATACGCATCCATTCTCGTTGCCGTCTTCGACTCGCATGCCGAAGACACGTCGCAGTGTGGGAATTTCCGATCAAATCCGGTGTATGATACGAATGTTTCACGAAACAATCGATAGAAGTACTGCGGATGAAACCAACTGAACGATTCTCTGGACTTGCTGACCTGTATGCCGCAGCGCGACCGAGCTACCCCAGGGAAGCCGTTGATTTCATACTGTCTTCCTGCAATCTTTCGCCATCGTCAATCATTGCAGATGTAGGGTGTGGCACCGGCATCTCGACCAGACTGTTTGCCGAACGCGGTGTTCATGTAATAGGAATTGAGCCTAATGCCGACATGAGACGACAGGCGGAAGCACAGAATAATGAATCCGCTTCAGCGCGGTGCATAGAATATCGAGATGGTACCGCGGAAAGCACCGGTATGGAAGACGGGAGCGTCGACGCCGTGCTTTCGGCTCAGGCCTTTCACTGGTTCAATTCGGACAAAGCTCTGGCTGAGTTCCACCGCATCCTAAAACCTGGATGTTTCGTCATATTGATGTGGAACGAACGAAATGAGTCGGATAATTTTACCCGCGGTTACGGAAATCTGTTTCGTTTGATACCAGAGACCGCGGCCGTTGAGATGAGGCGGGGCAATGCTGGTGTACCTTTGTTAGAGAGCAAGCGTTTCAAAGAATCCTCCCAGACCAACTTCAACAACGACCAGAACTTAAATCTCGAGCTTTTGATTGGCAGGGCGTTTTCGGCATCTTATGCACCGCGAGATGGTATTGCGGCTGATGCTCTCCGGGATGGATTGATTGAACTGTTTAAGTCGTTCGAGAGTGAAGGAACTGTGACGCTGCGCTATACGACATCAGTTTTTCTCGGACATAAGTAAGCCGAACATCTCGGCGACTAAGATTCTTGAATCCAAAATTCTGCCAGGTCGTCTCGTGTTGCTCGTCGCTGATAAAAGAGCCTTTCATCTGCTCCGCAGTGACACCGTCCGCCGGTATTAAGAGATGACGGCGAAGTAGTTCTACAATACTTGCCATCAGCTCCGGACCATCATTTGTGAGTATCCGTGCCTGTGGAGACGACTTCAGAGTTTGTGGCGAGGGAAAGTTTTAAACCGACAGGACTTCAAGATCGACGCGAAGAAGAGTTAGAATCGTTTTTCCGCCCTCGGCATCCGTTAAAGGAAGAGATTATGATTATCGATTGCACAGACGAGACGTCTCACGATATCTACAAAGTTTTGCTCGGTTGTGTGGTGCCAAGACCAATCGCATGGGTATCTAGCCAGAGCAATAATGGAACGCTCAATCTAGCTCCGTTTTCCTTCTTCAATGCTTTTTCTGCCGAGCCCCCGATCATTGGCCTGGGAATTGGGATGAAGACTCGAAGAGACTCTGACGGACACACTTCGTTAGTACCGAAAGATACTTTGTCCAACATTATTGAGACCGAACAATTTGTAGTCAACGTGGTCAGTTTTGAATTGGCAGATAAGATGAATCGCTCCAGTGGTGAGTTTGAGCCGAGTGTCAGCGAGTTCGAGCAGACAGGTCTTACCCCGACGAAGAGCAAAATGGTCAAGCCCCCGCGAGTCGGAGAGGCGAAGATATCGATGGAATGTAAGCTCTATCAGCGGATTGAGTTGCCACGTTCGAGCATTATTCTGGGCGAGATTGTTTGTATTCATGTCGCCGATGATGTCTGGCAGGACGATTCGGTTGATGTTCGTACATTGCAGCCGGTAGGAAGGCTCTCGGGAAGCTCGTATTGCAAGGTAGACACGATTTTCGATATGCCACGGCCCAAAGTTTGACCTCCTCTTCGCCCTGCAGTACATGACCAAACTCCAGACTTCTTTACGCAGTCGCACCTTACATCCGACCTGAAGGACGAGGCTTTACGATGTATTTGGTAAAGTCCCATTGGAAAGGCACTGGCGCAGACTGTATACTCTTGCTTTGAATCCTGAACCCTGTATATACGATGTCAACACGAGAGATGGTCTTTCTCGGTACCAGCAGTCAGGTGCCGACGAGAACCCGCAACCACAATGCCATGTTCCTTTTTTGGGACGAACTGGGAATTCTGTTCGACCCGGGTGAGGGGACTCAGAGACAGATGACGCTTGCCGGCATTAGCGCCAGGCGCATAACTCATATCGCCATAACCCATTTTCACGGCGATCATTGTCTTGGTCTACCAGGGATCATTCAGCGACTATCTCTCGACAATGCACCACATGCGGTGGAGGTCTATTTCCCATCGAGCGGCCAGGTTTTTTTCGACAGACTGCGAAATGCATCAATCTTTCATGACGCAGCTACAATTGTGCCGAGACCGGTCAAACAAAATGGTGCCAGCCCGATCAATTTGTTCAAGATAGGGGCGATGAGCTTATTTGCTGCGCCGCTTGAGCACAGCGCTGATTGCATCGGTTATAGACTTCAGGAAGATGATGGAAGAACGCTTATTCCGGAACTATTGGCAGAGCGAGGTCTATCCGGTCCCATCGTAGGTAAGCTCAACCGAGAAGGCGAAGTTGAATTTGATGGCGAGAAGATCAAGTTGGAGGATGTCAGCGTTGTTAAGAAGGGGCAATCAGTGGCATTGACCATGGATACTCGACCTTGTAAGGGTGCCAGTCTGCTGGCTCATGAAGCATCACTTCTGGTATCAGAAGCGACTTACTTGAAGAGTGAGGAAGTCGAGGCACACGATCATTTCCACATGACCGCGGAGCAAGCCGCTCTAATGGCTTCCGAAGCTGGTGTTGAGCAACTTGCCCTGACTCACTTTTCTCCTCGATACACATCGACTCAGGAGTTTGTTCAAGAGGCTTCCGGCATATTCCCGAACGTTTGCATCGCAGATGATTTGACCAGGGTAAGAATCACACGAAGCCCATGATCGTGTTCTCGTAAGCTTTCACCAGGGAGTCGTTCTGATCAGTTCGGTCAGCCGAGACCATGTGCCGGCGTATCGGTATATCATAGAACTGTTCGAGCTCTTGATGATTTTGCAAAGACGGAAGACTTTCTCAGTGAGATTGATAGAATTCCAGAATGATGGCGCACTAGTACATCCAATCACAACAAACTCCAGACCGACTGCTTTACGCAGTCCACCTTACATCCCCGACCTGCAGGCACCGATGGCCAGATGCGCTTGAAGTGTGGTATTAAGAATTGGATACACTCTTCCGGGATATCTATGTTCTGCGATGGCGAACAGACTCAAAAGAAGTAAGTCGCCGAACGATTGCATGTGAGCTATGAGCTAGATTCTAGTTTTTGGCCTGAGCCATCGAGCTGAGCCGAGTGGTGTCAGTTCAAATCAAACACCGTGACAGGGTTGATCGGTTTGTAGCGCTCGTCGCATATTGCCACGTTCAAGAATATTGTCTTGTCGGTGATGTGTTTGCCATGACCCTCGTGAATGTGACCGAAGATATGGTATCGAGGCGGCTTTTGCAACTCTTTAGTGACGATCTTCAACAGATCAGCACAGCCTACGTGCTCGCCGCAAAAATCGAGAATGCCCCAGGGTGGTCCGTGCGTGACAAGCAGATCCAACCCTTCCGGGATCGCCTCCCAGTACTGCCTGATGGGCTCTCCTCGATCTTTCATGAATGCCCAATCGAAGAAGGTTGGTGTCCAGGGGCTGCCGAAAATCTTGATATCACCAATCGTAACTAATTGGTCTTCAATATAGTCTGCCGCGGTTAGCTCTTGTATTGCGATGCTTTTGTCTGTTTCGAACAAAAAGTCATGATTCCCTGCAATTACGATCGGCTTATGCGTATATTTTGCCGCCTGTGTCTGTAGATACTCATTGAACTTTGCAATCTGCGACCGTGTGCCCGTACCGGTTAAATCTCCCGCGACAATGAGCAGATCTCCAGGCGGAAGATCGATTTGATGATTATGCGTATCGCTGATGGCGACAACCTTCATCTATTTGCTCTCGGATCCACTATTTGAGTTCTGCTCGCTTTGCTTGTCTTTCTGCAAATCAACGGCTGAGCCTTTTTCGCTTTTCTCCAGCTTGCCTTCGGAACTCTTTCCACTCTGTTCGTTAGATTCGTTCACTTTACTCTGATTTTTTTCGCTTTGTTCTTCATCGGCATCATCACCCACCTCACCAACAACTTCGAACTTAGGAAGCTTCTTCACATTGTTAGCGTCGATGCGAATTTCCAGGAAGCGCCCTTTCGGCATATCATGATTTTTCATGATCACATGTGAAGTCGTCAAAGTCAGATCGTAATCATCAACCTTGCCGTCGAAGGCTTTGTACCCATCGGAGATTTCGTCCGGCAGCTTCGGCATATCGCCAGCCATAACGATCGCGACGTCCCCTTTTTTCAGCTCGCCTTTTCCGACTTTTACTAGATTGGCGTCCTGTGTAGTCGTGGCGCCACTATCTTCGACTTTGAATTTGGCAACTTTGTTTGGAGTGAGCTCCGTGTCTCTGAAGAAAATTTCGTTGATCAAACCTCTGGTGCTTGATGAGTCAGCTTCCGGTGTGGC
>CAZISK010000568.1:0-5802 GCA_964541355.1 uncultured Candidatus Obscuribacterales bacterium | reverse complement strand
CTCTTTGTTAAACGAGTTTCGAGCCCACCTGGCGGCGCTGATTGTGGGAGAGACACAAATGCTGAGCACCCTGGAAGAGCAAGAGGTCCTAAAATACAGCTACAGCTATTTCGAATCCGACCTGACCGTTGTGCATTGGGATTCCTGCTTTGTTCTTGATACCATATCCGGTGCCGAGCCCATCCTCGACATTTTAGAGTTCGCCAACACCCAGCTTGTAGAGCTGCGGTATTACGATAATTGGCTCGACAAAGAGCTCGACAAGATCTACAAGTGGGATATCAATGCGGCTGGACCAGCCTGGCTCCACGGCGGAGTCAGCGCCGCGAAGAGCGCCGAAAAATTGCGATTGATGCTGGTGGATTTACGCGAACTTTCCGATGAAGCCAACAATGCTCTTAAGATCATGGGGGATGCCTTTTACGCTCGACTATACCGTGGCATCTCATCTCGATTCGGTTTGACCAACTGGCACGAACAGGTGGAAACGAAGTTGAACAGCGCCGATCAGATTTACCGTTATATGATCGACCAGGCTCATGTGGCTCGCAGCCAGTTTTTCGAGATTATCATTATCGCTCTAATCGCAATCGAGATCGTTCTGAGTCTCATTAAGCACTGAGCCTGGGTCGCAGCTCCGCCAATGCTGCTCGGTACCGGTCGCTGTCCGCCGAGGTCGAATCACGGATTTGGAGGCGGCATCGTCACAGACAAACAGCCGCTGAGCTCAATGTTTGAGAGTCGCCCTCATCTAGACGAACACACCTCGAAAACCGGCGCTTCCGCCAATTTTTCCGGCAAGACAGGTTCAGTCGCGGAAGCGGGAAGCCGTCTACGGTTTCCACCTGTTGTTACGGCGGAATATGATGGCCAGAGAAATACATCCTCGAAAGTGCCGCAGACCTGCCAACCCTCTTCGCTCCTGCTTTGAACCAGGTCGTTGAGGGTGGTCGTCTGGTTTCTGTAAAACCCACCAAACGCATGATCTACAAGGTATTCGAACATTTCATTTTTCGGTTTAGCAGCCATAATCAAGACAGGATTGAGCCCACCGTGCAATACACACACCAGCATCAAGCCCAGACTGGTCTGAAGGTCGCAGATCTAATCGACGACTGAAATTGCTCGCTTGCCGAACGTCTTCAAATAAATCGGCACAGCCTTGATCGTTGTGCCATCTTTCGGCTCCTGTGCCGAAATCGGGCTTAAATTCTGGAACCAGCACACGGCCAGTGACCAGACCTCGTCCGGTCGTCCCTATTGACCAAACGGCGGACTTCAGAAAGTCCACTGATTGGAGGACGATTTAACCCAGTTTGATGGACTGGAGAAGTTTCTTAGCTAATTCGACATCCATTTCGTGACCGCCCTTGACGCTGATGAAGCGGCCTCTAATTTTGAGCGGGTTAACACCACATAGCATGAGGTCGCCGATGAGGTCGAGCAGTTTGTGACGGACAGGCTCGTCGTCGAAGCGAAGATCCATGGTGAATCCGTCTTCCGTCAAGCTGACTACGTCCTTTTCCAGACCAAGCATCTTGTGCTCGGCAAGCGAACCGAATGTGCGGGCGTCAAGGATGTCCGCGATACCGTCAGCCGTCGTCCATGTCCGCCAGACTCTTCCTATCTTCGGATGATTCCAATCCATCAGGTACGTGACTGAAAATTTCTCGTCAGGCACGACCATTAGACTCCGGTCCTTCCTGTTGATCGTTATTGGCTCTGAGAGCCCAATAGTTGCTTCAGGCAGTGGATTGACCAGATTGGCGTCCTGGAGCATTGTAAGCCACAAATCGCCGCTGCCATTACCAAGCGGCACTTCTGGACCATCGACGGCGACAATGAGATCATCGACGTTGGACAGAGCGATTGCACACAGGATGTGTTCGACTAAACAGAGCCTTGATTTTCCTTGCCCAATCACGACATTGCGCAGGGTATTGACGACATTGTCGGCTGTGGCTGGAAGAAGGAGCGGTTTTCCACTCTGACTGTCCGGGATGGCAAAGACAATACCAGCTCCCGGCTCGGCTTTGAAAAGTTGAACGTTGATTTCTTTTTTCGAGGTGACGCCTGGACCAATAAAGCTGGCAATAGGCTCGCCAAGCTCGGACGTGAAGCGATCGATCAAACAGTCTGCCATCAGGACACCGTTATTCCTCGGAAAGCGACACTAATTGGTCAGCTGCTTTTCGAGCAGTTGCTTTTCGAGTTGAATAAGTCTTTGCTTCAACTCTTTCACTTCATCATTTAGTTTCGGCAGGCGTTTTACATAGGCCAGCGATTTGAAGTGTTCTCTTGCCGGAATAGCCGGAATACCCACATGGACCTCTTGAGGCGGGACGTCGCGGATGGCGGCTGCGCCACCTTCGACGATACTGTCCTTGCCTACTTTGACGTGGTCCTTCATCAAAACGCCGCCGGCTAGAATGGCGCGATCACCGAGCGTGCACGAACCACCAATGGCGGTGTGACCAACGACAATGGTGTCAGTACCGAGCTTGCAGTTATGGGCGACGAGAACCAGATTGTCGATTTTGCTTCCGGCCCCGATCACGGTTGCGCCGATGGTGGCACGATCGATCGTAGAGTTGGATCCAATCTCGACATCGTCTTCCAGGATTACGATGCCAACCTGAGGAATTTTCAGCAGAGGATTGCGAACATCAGGAAGGTCTTTCACACCCTGGACCATCAGTTCGGCATTGGCCGGCTTTTCGGTTGTGTAACCGAATCCGTCGCTGCCGATACTCGCGCCTTGCTGAAGCGTGACACGATTTCGAATCTCGACATAATCAGCAATCAAGCATCCGGGATGGATGAGACATTTCTCGCCAATCTTTACTTTGCCACCAACTACGGTGCCTGCCATTACCACTGTTCCGGCTCCAATCTTGGAGTGCGGTCCCACGACTACCAGAGGACCAATCGCCGCGGTCGGGTCAATCTCGGCAGTTTCATCGACGACTGCGCTTGGGTGAATGCCTTTTTCAGGCAGGAATTTTCTTGGTTGAAGCGCTGTGCAAATTTTCTGAATCGCCAGTTTCGGTCGTTCTACCAAAATCATATTGCGATTGGGATGAGTCTTCTCGGTGCCGACAGGCGTGATAACCACTGAAGCTTTTATGTCATCGAGATGCGCGATCAGTTGTTTATCAACAACCAATGCAATGTCGCCTTCAGTTGCAGCCAGAGGATCCACTGCAATGCCTGTGATACTGGTATCTCCAGCACCATGCGGTTTTCCACCGATAAACCCAGCAATCTGTGCCATCGTCATTGGTACTGGAAGTTTCATATGTTGCCCTCTAAACTCAAATTGTTGCGGCTATGGAATAATCATCCGATCTTCGGGAGGTAACCCTGGGAATCGATCTGATTTAGAGGCCGCCTCGCGGTTCGCAAGACGGCCTTCATGTTGTTACTTGGTAGCAGCGGGAGCGTTGCCGCCGGTGACCGCCTGAGAGGAGGCCAGTCTCTGAGCTACACCATCAGTAATGTCGGTTCCGCCGAGAAGAACCGCGCTCTTATCCAAAACAGCGGTTAGATTCTTGGTTTTTGCTTCAGCTTTGATGGCATTGTCCAACTCTGACTCGAGCTGTTTTTCCATATTCAAAGCTTTGTCCTGGAACTTCTTGAACTCTTCATCGATTTGACCTTGCAGGCGCTTGTGAAGACCATTGAGCTCCTGCTCAGGCTTCTTCGCCTTCTTCGCGGTATCGAACTCTTTGTTGCTGCGTTCGATAAGAGAATGAATTCGCTCTTCGTCCTTTTTGATATCATCAGCCGCACTCTTCAGACGCGGATAAGCGCTATACAGCTTAACTTTGTCCACGACGCCGATCGCCTGCTGGGCGAATACGGGCATCGCCAGAGTCTGTGCGAAAAATACTCCGGTTAAAACAACCAAGGTTTTGCTTGTCTTCAGCATTCTAATCTCCGTAGTGATCCAATCACAGTGTTCACAAGACTTGCCAATCGGCTCATCTTACAACATTCAAAAATCTCGAACCACTGATTGCGTCTCAGGTTTTTAAAACTTCTCTCCAAATCCGACGGTAAATCGTGGCACAAATCCACGATTCAAGACCGACTGAATCAAAGGCAGACCATAGTCGAGCCTGATCAGACCTACCATCGGCACTTTGACACGCAAACCGAGTCCGACGGAAGCACCCACACTTGAACGGCTCAAAAGGCTGTTGGAAAAAGAGTTACCGGATACCTGACCGACATCACAGAAGGCCGCTGCCTGGACATGCTTATCTATGATCTTGCCGATGCCGGAATCCTTTGGAACCAATGGCAGAGCACTTCGGACCTCAGCTGTAGCCATCAGCATGGCTGCACCCGTGCCGAGATCTGAGAACTGCCGATATCCTCTCATGCCGTTCCAGCCGCCCAAGCGATATTGAGCGAACTGCGGAATTCCACCGAAAGACGAACCGCCTTGCGCGTTGACCGCAAGCGTCATTCCCTTGGCAAGAGGGACGAATTTGCTGACGCTGGCTCCGACTTTGGCGAAAGATGTGCCGTTGAGACCGAGCGAAGGACCGGCTGAAAGTTTAGCAAACGTCCCTTTTTTAGTGTCCATGTACGAATCACGGGTGTCGTAATTCAACGAAGGGTTGAGCGTAAAGAATGTGCCGCCACGAAGCATATCGGCGCGAGCCTGCTGGGCGAGCGTATCGGCCGCCTGCGACGAACCCGCCATACCAAGAGCGAGCGCACGCTGCGACATGCTGTTGATGACGTTGTCCGCGCCAAGGATACCGCCGAGATCCTTAAGATTTGTATTCTCGCCCATCAGACCCAGGTTGGCGCTCAAGTTCTTCCTCAGCGGCTTGGAGAGAGTAACGCTACCGCCAAGTGTGCGCTGCTGCGACTGATCGATGAGCATGCTGGCGAAGTTGCGTCCAAAGCCGGACACCGCAAGCGATGCGTTGGTACCTCTGAGATTGGGTTCGATAAAGTTGGCTTCGAGTTGATATGTTCGTTGAGTGGGCAAGAATGAGGTCCCACCATTGTTGATCGTGTTATTGAAGTTGCCGAAGACACCTGATCCGACCTGGGAATTGAAAGACAGCACCTGTCCTCTTCCCATGAAGTTGCTGTCCGAGAAGCTCATGGAGCCGAACGGACCGGCCACGGAATCGACCCCTCCACCGAGGCCGACGCTTCCGGTGCGCTTCTCGTCGACATCGATCTTGAGAGCGAATTTGTCGGGGCTGGTGGTCGAGGGCTCCAGACTTCTGCGTATATCCTGAAAATATCCGTTGGCATAAAGTTTTTTCAGATCATTTGCCAACTGTTGCTCATTGTAAACCGTGCCTGGTTTTATCTTCAGAACATTTCGAATGATATGGTCTTTGGTTTTTCTGTTGCCTGATATCTCGACCTTATCGATCTGTCCCTCGTTGATCGTCAAGCTCACACTGCCGTCCGGAAAGTCTTTGACGTCTGTAACCCGCGCAAGAACAAAGCCTTTGTCATGATACATCTGCTCGACTTTGTCGATAGAGCTCGAGAGCTGGGTCAAATTTTGCGGCTTACCAAGCTGATCGGCAAAGATTTTCGAAATCTCTTCCGTCTTTAAGACTTCATTGCCCTGAAAGGAAAACTGCGTGACAGGCGCATTCTCAACCACTCGAATTTTGAGCAGCACTCCGCCATTGCTAAGTTCTGGTACTACCTGCAATTGCTTTTCATCGAAGTAACCCATTTCGTTGATCGCTTTCAGATCATCGAAAACATGCTCACGAACAAAGGTATCGCCTCTCTTCGTCTTGAGCACGTTGGAGA
>CAZISK010000567.1:0-5803 GCA_964541355.1 uncultured Candidatus Obscuribacterales bacterium | reverse complement strand
GAGCAAAGCATCTGGAAGGCTGAGGTAGTCTTCCGAAAATTTGCCGATTACCGCATGCGGCCACTCAGTAATATTGACCACTTCCTGGAGGAGCGGTCCGCTGAGCTGCTTCGCCTTTCCGTTGACCGATTTTGCAATTTCGCCTACTTGCCTGGTGATCAGCTCTTCGCGCTCCTTCTGACACACCAGCACCTTGGCGTCGCGCAGTTTCTCAACATATTCGTCTACTTTGCCGATAGAGACCGTGCCAGGCGCCAGAATCCTGTGACCGAACGTTTTGTTGGATGCATGGACTGCGTCGAGATGAAACTCGACAACATGCGAATCCAGAAGGGATAAAATCCAGCGAATCGGCCTTACGAACTTCATTTCATAATCGCCCCAGCGCATGAGGCGTTCGCCGGAGAGTTGAGAGATAACTTTTGGGGCGATCTCGGCAAGCACCTCGTGAGCGGCTTTGCCCTCGACGGTCAAGTTGGCGACGAGGTATGTCTCTTTGCCGATCTCCTCTTTGTCCAGCTGTTTGACGGTTAGCCCGTGTTTTGATGCGAAGCCTTCAGCCTGCGGAGTTGGTTGACCATCCTCTTTGAAGGCTGTCTTGACCGGTGGTCCCTTAATCTTTTTTGAGGTGGTGGATTGTTTATCACTGAGCCCATCTACAATGATAGCCAGGCGGCGAGGGGTGGAGAGGGTTTTCATCGATGAAAACGTCAGATTCGCCTCGTTCAGCTCTTTCGAGAAAAATTCTTCCAGCCTGATTAACGCTTCTTCAATGTAACCAGCCGGCAGCTCTTCTGTGCCTATTTCAAGCAAATATTTCTTCATCTGTTGTCCCAACCGAAGTAATGGCAGGCATACGTCGGCGCCTACCGGAGAGTTTGACATTATATATCGAGAGCATTCGGCAGCGATCCGCACGTAAAGAGGTGGACATCAAAACTGGTTTAATCCCTGACCAGGCACCATATGTGGCGGCGTCCCGGCATGTAAAGAGTGAGGAGCGCTTAATTCTCTTAGAACAGGAGCTTTCCGTCGTGGGTGCTGATCTCTCGCGCGGCTTTGTATTCTATAGGACACATCAAGACCATTTGATCTGGCCGATCTTCAACTATGTCCGTGTAATTTGAAGCTGACTTGGACGAAATTGCTTTGTTGTCCTATGATTAACTCTGGGGAACTGGGTTCGCGCTCATTGATTTCGTTACTATGTTTAGACGACCGATAATTCGTTTTATGTGCGTGGCTGTTCTTTCTGTCTCGATCCTGGGATCGTGTATGCAGAAAAAGACAGTTGACATCGATGTGCCGGAAGAGAAGGGTCCGAAGTGGGGCTTCATCGATCACAGCGGCAAGTTTGTTATAAAACCAATCTTCCGACGGGTGAAAAGGTTCACCGAAGGTTTGGCCGGCGCTGACCTGCACGCGCGCTGGGGCTTTATCGATCGCACCGGCAAGTTTATCATCGAGCGCAATTATGAAGATGTTCAGCCATTCTCGGCTGGTTACGCTGGCGTTCAGCAGGGTGGCAAATGGTACGTCATAGACAAACGCGGAACCATCATATGGCCTGCCGGCGCCTCCCCATGTGGAGAGCTTGGTTATGCGCACGAAGTCGATCCTGACGCAGAAGACCATGCGGTTGTGATGCCATATCTCCATGCCAAGGACAAGAAATGGGGATTCCATGACTTTGGACCACATGGCAAGGGGGACATTGAACCGAAATTCGACGACGTTAAGTATTTCAATGATGGCCTCTGCCCGGTCTATCACGCCGGCTCGAACAAGTGGGGTTTCATCAACAATGTCGGGACTTTAGTCATCGAGTATAAATTCGACTCTGCCTCCGCATTTAAGAACCGCGTGGCTGAGTGCATGTTGGGTGATGACTTCGTTTGGGTCGACAAGATCGGCACGATTGCTGTCAAGAGCAAGCTCGAGTCGATAACCCTTTTCCATGATGGAATGGCTCTTCAGCAGCGCCACGGCAAATTCATTTATATCAATCGAAATGGAAAACCGGCTTTCCGTAAGAAGTTCCGCTATGCCGACAACTTTACCGAGGGCCTGGCAGTTGTCCAGCCGTTGAAGACAGGCAAGCGCGGTTTTGTCGATACAAAGGGCACGCTGGTGATGCCTGCTGTATTTGATGATGCGCGTTCATTTTCAGAACAGCTCGCTGCTGTTAAGGTCGATCCTGACCGTTTCTTCGCTGAGTACAACGATGATTTAACTCTCAAAGACAAGGACGGTGACGGCAAGCCTGATCCGGTTGAAAAGCCAGTTGGTAGTGGTGAGACCACGACAGATGGCGAAAAGACCGAAGGTAAATCCGAAGAGGGCGCCAAATCTGATGATGCCTCCAAGTCTGAAGAAGGTAAAGGCGGAGAAAGTAAAACCGATTCTGAGGAGAAGTCCTCAGTCAAGAGCGAGAAGTCTGACAGCGAGGAAAAATCCAGCAAGGAAAGTGGTTCCTCTGATGCGTCAGAGAAGAGCGAAAGCAAATCCACACAGTCGGAGAAGTCTGAGTCCGAAGACGGTAAGTCAGAGAAGAGAAGCAGCAAATCTGACGACATCGTGAGCGGTAAGAGCGAGTCGAAGGGCAAGGAGTCGTCCAAAGAAGAAGAGGAAGGTAGCTCGAAGGCAGGACGCTCGAAAGAAGATGGTTCCAGTGAAGCTACTTCAAAGGGCTCAAGCTCGAAAGAAGATGGTTCCAATAAAGGTGGCTCAAAGGGAGCAAGCTCGAAAGAAACAAGTTCAAATGAAACGAGCTCAAAAGACACAAGCTCAAAAGTAAGCGGCTCAAAGGAAGCCGGTTCAAGAGAGAGCAGCTCAAAAGAGGGCAGCACTAAGGAAAGCAGCTCAAAAGGCGGTTCGAGCAAAGGTGAAGGAAAGAGCGTAGAATCAGAAGACAAAGTTGATTCTGTAAAATCGACTTCTAAAGAGAAGAAATCATCTTCCGAGAAAAGCAGCTCTGAATCCACTGAAAAGAAGAAGCGTTCGGAAGAATAGTTGGTTCGAGGCTGAGGTTTGTCCGGGCTGAAATCATGCCTAACAGTACTCATAGCCGCATGGCTCTGGTGGCAGGCGGCTGGTATTGGGCACGCGGCTGGTGGCTATACGTATGCTGGTCTGGAGTATTTTGGCTCTTCGCAAATGACTCGCAATGAAGTAGAGAAGACACTTGGATTGCGACCAGGGTCCTCCGCGCAAGCTGTTGAAAACGGAGTGGCCAAGCTCGAAGCCAAGATCGAAAAGCTGAGACTGAGCGCCAATACTCAAATAGTCATTGAGCCGCCGGACAAGTTGTTCGTCGTTCTGGATTTTGAAGAGCGAGCAGGAGTGGGAGTGCCTTCTCGCGCGCTCCGCGATCCTCACAATGTGATTTTAAAGAGCGACAAGCCCAACCTGCTGCTTGAACAACTTCACCAACGATTGCAGCGCCTCGAGGACGAAGGACGTCAATATAGTGAGAGTTATCCTGGCGGTGTCCTCATGTATTCCGATGAACCCGCATCTCGAATCGTTGTGGAGTTACGGCGTTATGGACCGGTAATGCGCGATCAGTGGTTGGAGATCGTCGAGTCAGACCCAAATCCGGCAAAGCGATGTGAAGCCATCGAATTGCTCAACTGGAGCGCACAATCGGATGACACCTGCGCTCGCCTGATTGGCGCACTCGATGACAGCAGCTATAAAGTCAGGGCTAGTGTCATCAAGTTCATATTTCCGCGTCTGGCGGACTTGCCTGATAATTTCCCGTACGGAATGCTTGCAGACTCTCTGGTTAGACAACTCAGGCGACCGTCTCACGACGATAGAAGCAAAGCGCTTGTGCTTCTGCTTGCAATCGTGGGTAAGCAACCGATGATCATTCGACCGCTGAAGGACGCTTGTTTGGCGGATGTTGAGCATCTGGCCCAGGAAAGTCAAATCGCTGCTGTGAAAAAAACTGCTAACGATTTGCTGGCAATATTCTCAGGACCTATGCCTAAGCCACCACCGGTGAAGGTACCGGAATCCAATTTCTGATTCTGTACTGCAAATAATGGAATGATCGAAACGTGCATGAATACCGGATCTATGCGAAATTGTTCGCGGATGTTTAGATCTCTATCGTTTGGGTATTTGACTTATAGCTGGTGGGAGTTTAAAAGCAAGCCCGGTCTATAAATTATACATAAATATATAAGGGCGCCCTCCCACTGGCGCTTTTTTCTTTTAGGTGACCCGACCGCGCTCGTCGTAGATTAGCCTGGTGACAGGCTTTTCGTTAAGCAGATGCTCTTCTACGATCTCTTTGACGTCTTCGGGGTTAACATGCGCGTACCAAATGGTGTCAGGGTAGACGACGACCAGAGGACCGTTGCCGCACTGGTCGAAGCATCCGGCTTTGTTGATCCGGATTTCTTTTTTCAAACCGCGTTCGCTTATCTCTTTGCGGAACTCACTGAGCACCTCCTCAGCGCCCTGACCTGGGCAGGTCTTGCCGGAGACGCAGATGAATACGTGCTTTCTGAAAACGGTCATGGTGGTGTTGTCCTTTGATAACGTAGACATTGTATGTGAAACCGCGGTGTACCAGTCGCGGCGTCCGAGCGCTCAGAAACAATGTGTTGCTGCCTATTGTTATATCAATAAAATGAAGGTGCACAGCCGCATCTAATTAGGTAAAGTTAGACGGTATTCATGTGCTAAATGCTTTGCGTGTTAAGAAAGACTGCGCCAGATTGCAGCCATCGAACACTTATTATTGACGAGAATCGTTTTTGTTGGGAGAATGCGCCCTTACGCATTAGCGTCTGACCGCAGACAGTCAGGTATCTCGCCGGTTTTCAATGAGCGGGATCTAAGGATTCTAAACGGAATCGCCGACCTAGGTCACACAAATCGACTTTATATGTCCGAGAGCTTCGGCTCTTTTGTGTGATCCCTGCGGAGTTATCGCTGGGATTTTGCTTTTTCAGCGATACGAATAGACGACTATGCCTGGTAGAGGCGGATTTCACCGCCAAAAGTAAAGGAGGCATCACATGGCCACCAAAGCACGAAAGCAAGAAGTTGTTGGAGAGCTGGAAAGCTTCTTCAAGAACGGCAAAGTAGTGATTGTTACTGACCTTACCGGGCTTAGCGTCGCGGAATTCACAGGTTTCCGCCGTATACTCCGGAAGGAAAACGCCAAGCTTCGTGTCGCAAAGAACACGCTGGTTAAGCGAGCCATCGAAGATACGGAATTCAAACAATTGGAAAGCCTTGCGAAGGGACCTTCCGGATTTGTTGTTGGATACGATGACCCGGCTCAACCAGCCAAAGTGGTCAGCGATTATCTCAAGCAGATTAAGAAAGGCTCCGTCCGTGGTGCTGTGCTCGAAGGTAAAGCGCTCAATGCCAATGATGTAAAAGCGCTCGCCGCTCTTCCTTCCAAGGAAGTGCTGCTGGCAGGCATCATGGGTGGGCTCGATTCTGGGGCTCGAGGTATCGCAGGATTGCTCGGTGCTGTCATTAGAGACATCGCCTATTTGGTTGAAGAAGTTGCAAAGAAAAAGGAAGGCGTTTCTGAGTAAACGCCATCCGAAGTTACGTTGACACTAAGGAGTTAGGAAATGACTACTAAACTATCAACAGATGATCTGCTCGAGCAAATCAGCTTGCTCACGCTTCTCGAAGCTGCCGATCTGAAGAAAAAAATGGAAGACAAATTCGGCGTTACGGCTGCTGCTCCCATGATGATGGGCGGCGTGATGCCTGGCGCAGGCGCTCCGGCTGCTGACGTCGAAGAGAAGACTGAATTCGATGCAGTCCT
>CAZISK010000566.1:0-5814 GCA_964541355.1 uncultured Candidatus Obscuribacterales bacterium | reverse complement strand
GGCTCGAGGGGATGCTTCAATTATATTCTTCCCCAAATAGTAGATCTCATAAAGGTGATTGGCGACGACCTAGAATTTACCTTCTCTAACCTGATTCTTATTGGATTTCTGCTTGCAGTAAGTAACGATGACTTCCGGCTCACACGACTGGTTTCCTGAAAGACCATATCCTGCGGAAAGTTGCCCAAGCCAGGCGGAAGCGAATAGACTTTGTCATCGTCGGGAATGCGAAGCGTGGCCTTAAAAGTTAAATTCGCGAACTTGATTCTTTTTCGGGTTCTGTTTATGAAAAGTGATGATGTATTCCGGATCGCAGGAAGCGTTGTCGGCAATAACATGACCGAAATTTTTCGACATCATGGTACTGACGGAAGTCAGGTTCGCCAGTACCTCGCTGCTACTCAGAGGAGTGCGCGACTCGTCGTAATAATCAAACCAGGGCAGCCCTAACTCGGTATATTTTTTGGCAGAAATTGGCATCGTGGGTGGTGCATCGCCCGTGATGTTTTTCCAAACCTGCGAATTAGCGAGGTGCACGAAGCATCGACTGGACGTGCTTTGATCCCAGTCGAGCAGATCAAATTCGTCCTTATAAATATGTTGCTTCATCTTACCGCCAGGAGCCATTCCCAGAGACGGTTTCGCGAGGTGAGAGAGTCGCCGAAAGCTACTGAAGCAACCTGTTGATCCTTCTCTGCCCAGAGCCTGAGACCGATCTGGAAAGTGGCGGTCGAAGGATTCTCGCTTCATCGGGTAAACAATGATCTGCATGCCACCATATTCCGCCGTTCCGGTAATCTGCTCTTCCGCGCTATAGTCATCTCCAAGCGGCATGGCCACGAACTGCCTGACTGTTCCTCGACGAACACAATAGCCGTCGAGCCATGGTTGCCCCGGCGATATCATGTAATTTTGTCCAGGCTTGTAGTCCTCAGTCCTTCGAAGACCTGGGCGATACTCCTCGCCTGTAATCACATCAATCTTCCCGGTCAACACGCGAATAGCAAATGGATAGTTGCCGCGCCCCGTGACGAAGTTCGGGTCGAAGCGAAGCCAGAGCGCCTCTGATTGATACATGGGCAACATGACGCCGCCATACTCCATCCATTGGGTAGGCACTCGCGCTGCGAAATCATCGACGTGCCTCAGAGGAAAGTCGCCCAGGTCTGGAGTGAGCGGATAGACATTGTCGTCATCCGGCAGGCGCAAGGTGCGCTTGAAAGAGATAGTTAGCTTCGCCTCTGGATGCACCGATGGGAAGCTGAATAACAGCTTGTCGTTGGATAGCTCTATCATGATGTGTCCTCGTATCTTTAACTTACCTCACCAGTTACCATCACGAACCTCTCGCACGACTCTGAGGACGGCGTGATCGGGCATGTCTCGCAACTGGCGAATCACTTCGGCAAACAGCGTCGGTCGTGTGCGAATAATTTGCTGCAACTCCTTTGACACCTTGCCTGCCAGAGCAAGCAAGACATCAGGGTCTACCTCCAATTGTGCGGCCAGCGCAACGATGGTCTCTTCTCCAGGCGGAGGCTGTTGGCCTCGCTCGATCTTACTCAGATAAGAAGGCTCGATATCAATCGCCTGTGCAATTCGCCGCAGCGAAAAGCGCGCTCGGTCTTGCGCCTGAAGGAGCTCCCGGCGCTCGCGAATGAATGAACCAAAGTTGCTCATATGTGTAGCATATACTACACACTCTACATTTGTCAACAAGCTCAACCAGTTTGCCGCGTTCGTCTTTGTCACCGTGCCGGGTCGGCAGCGGCTTAGCCGGTATGGCCTTACTCTCAGTGGGCTTCGTCTGGTCGTCGAATTTGGACGTTTTCAGGCGTGAGTGTCCCCACGTCGCGACGTAATCCCGCTGGAGAACCCTTTCGCTTTGCGATTAACGAGATGGTATTTTTCGTCTGGAGTAACTTCATGAAAGTGAAGTTTTTTCCCTTCTCATGCCTGAATGACTGACATATCAAGAGCACTTGGACACCGGCATGCTACTATTAGCGCTTTGGATTCGTAGAGCCTTACAGGTTGTAGCTTAGACAACGACTGGACGAACGTATGAGTGAGAAGAATTCGAGAATCAGCCAGTCGAACTGGTTAGCAACGATATTCGGCTTTCTCTTGCTTGCTTCATTCGCACAGTCAGCCCATGCCGCAGCTGAAGTGCAGGCGAGCAACCCGGTCTCGGTTGGTTCAGATCCTGCTACCAGTCCAGCGCCGGTGGCGAAGAAACTCACGGACTCAGAGCCAGCGGAAGCAGCGGAGTCGGCAGATCTGCCGGTACTGCTGACAGACAGCAACGACATTCCGCCAAGCTTGCTCGAGGTTACCCATCCTCAATTACCTGATGGGTCAGTCTCTGACTCGGCGCTGAGCAATAACCTTTTCGGTCTGGTCACGTCCGAACAAAACGGGCACGTACTCGGAGAGCCGCTACCAGACGACTCCTATATAATTTCTGCCGCGCCAACGGCGTTTACTCAAAAGATATCGCTCTGTTCCGATCTCGACTTTGTCGCTGCCCTCAAGGCTGGCGCTGGAGCTTCGAACGAGCCAGGGTTCAATACAATTCCGCATGATGAAAGCATAGCCCTCGAAAACGGATGTGTGATGTTCGCACCCTCGAAAGATACAAGGGTGCTCACCCCAAAGGGTACTGTTGTTATAGAGAAGAACTCGCTTGCAATCGTGATTTGCGACAACAACCATCTATCTGTTTATGACATTAACGACGATCACAAAGGCAGCATCAGGCTGCAGACCGGAGGCGACACAATCGCGCTTGCTCCCGGTCGGCACGTGACGGTAACTCACGGAAAAATTGCCGAGTTCAGTGATATCAATCCAATCCAGTCAATCCTGTACAAGGGAGTGAGCAGCCATAAAGTCGGAGATGAGTCAAAAGCATTCGTAAGTAACTTTTCGATACTCTCTGCAATCAACGCACTTCAACCGCTCGGCGCCCTAATGCAATCAGACCATAACGAAGCCAAAAAAGTGGCGAGCAAGATCTTAAAGACATCATCAATATTGCTGCAGATCGACAACAACGGCTCAGCGTACGCATTTCATGCGAAACAACGCTCGGTAGCGTTGAAATCTACGATGCAATAAACAGCCTGCCAAGGGCATTCTGACGGGTGCAATTCTGCCGGTATACATCCCCAGACAGGCGCGACTGGCTCTTCGCGATATTGGCCGGCTTCAACGAAGTCTTCGAGGTGGGTAAGCTCCTCGAACGAACCGGAAATTGCCAGACCAAGGTGAAAATCATTGGGTCATGATGGATTCGAACCATCAACCAACTGCTTAAGAGGCAGCTGCTCTACCGTTGAGCTAATGACCCAAGTTACTGGTAGGCATGGAGATCATATTACACGATAAATTTCGACTTGCAAAATCCCCGATCTGGATACGGGCACGGTTTGTGACATTTAAGAAACCCTTGACCTCCTTCAGGCTGCCTCCTGAGAGCAATCTAACAGTGCGATCCCATTGGTCGCGGCAAACGCATCCTGGATTTCGCAAAGAAGCACGGATGGTTTGAAATCGCCGCGATCGCTTAGAGGCTGTTTTCGGATGTTACCAGAATGACGATTCACAGGAAAGGCGGTGCCGGACTGGATTTCGCCAAATGCCTTCAATCGCGATGCATCAGGATAGAGTTTGTGAGCTATCTCTAAAGCGGAAAGAATCACACGACATTATCGCGAACTAGTAGACATCAGCGTCTTTTGCGTACGAATCGCTGTGGGAATGAACTTTCATGGAGATTTATCATGTACACAATAATCAGCCTAATTCTGTTTGTCTGGCTGCTGGGCTCGATAGCCAATTTCGGCGGTGGCGCGATCCACACACTACTGGTAGTGGCAGGCATTTTGTTCCTATTTGAGCTTTTCTCCGGAAGACGGGCTTAACGAGACTCTGGCAACAATACCGAAGAAACCCGCTCCTGTTTCTTGCGGACGGTATGACTGAAGTACGAGATCTCTTTGAGTCCGAACGCCATTCGCAACGCCTTCGGGAGTGGGTTTAAAATTCCGACTGTTAGCGTGGTATCGCCGCGCTCGTTCTGGGTGCGCCAGAACTCCTTCGGAGTGATGTGTAACTCGATCCCTAGCCAGACAACCACCTCGACTCCACTTATGTTTCGAATAGCAGGGTAACCTTTGCTCTCGTCCAGCTCTAAAGACATTCGACCAAGCCTGACCTCCTTGACCTTGACCGGCAATTTTTTTCTCGCCTTCTTCGGAATGCGCAAAGTCAGCTCTTCGGGACCGTCCCGAAGAATATCAACATGTTGCCCGTTGACTTCCACTCCGTGGAAGTCGCTTATTGTTTTGCTCAGAATTGGGCTTCCATATCTTTCAACGTCCGATTTCGCACGCGTGAGCTCGGAGCGCAACTTGTCACCGAGGGCGGTGCTCGGGCCGCAGGTGAGTTGATCGCCGTTTTCGCGGTGGAAGGTGAAGACATCATTCTGATGCGAGATCTTCACGACTCCGGTGAGCAGGGTGGTGGTTTCGTCGTTGTTAGGCTTGCCTGATACGCTTTGGATCAGGGTCAATAGTGTTTTGTTGCCAGTCTCCAGAGTTGTTGTCCAGTGCGGTTCCTGGTCGTTCGAACCGGATGGGTTGTTGTTGGCCTCGGTCGTTATTTCCTGAGGTGAACTAGCTGGGTTTGAAGGGCTTGCTTGCATGTCGGCGGATGGAGCCGGCGATCCGCCGGTACTACCAGTGCTGGTGCTGGTTTCGGCTTGTTCGTTTGCTTCGGAACTAGTACTTGGTGCAGCAAGAGCATCCTCGGCGGATCCTTTCTTGAATGATTCGGATGAGTCAGTATCGGCACCATGAGCGGTGCTCGCACCGGCAAGGGCGGTGGAGAGCGGCAGAGATAGGGCGATTATTACTGCCAGGGTTGATATATGGATGCGAAAAGTTGATGAAGTCATCGCTTGAAAAGATTGTTTTTCATGTCGTGG
This sequence comes from uncultured Candidatus Obscuribacterales bacterium, assembly GCA_964541355.1. Lineage (GTDB taxonomy): Bacteria > Cyanobacteriota > Vampirovibrionia > Obscuribacterales > Obscuribacteraceae > JADYXR01. Next base: position 824 of record CAZISK010000566.1, on the reverse strand, counting down.
GGCTTAAAAGAATCTCGCATACCTTTCTCCGAAGTTTCGAAAACGAGCTTGAAATCTTATATATGCCCACATTTGTCAAGCACCTACCAAGCCCGACAGACTCAGATCCGCGGCCCCGACCGGCTTAAGCCGTGCTATGTGGTCGTCGTCACGGAGGGATCGGTTTTCCAATTGACTTGTTTACCTTAGGCATGGCTTTCTCGAGTCAGGATTCGCCTCCAGCTTGCGGATTCACCACCCCAACTCCTTTCTACCCTACTCGGGCGACTCATTGGCGTCGCCCCCTTCGACGATTAACGTCCACACAAACGAGGCTTCCTCTTCGTTGAGGAACCCTTTCGCTGAGCTAGACTTATCGAAAGGGAATTCATTCGGCAACGACGCACCACTGGGTGCGCCGGCGTCTCGCCGGCACATAAAAGCCGTGATCGCATCAACCTCTTCGAGCGGGCGACTCATTGGCGTCGCCCCAGCAGTCATGGAGATGTCATCTAATTCTTCTTGACGAATTCGACTTGCACTCGACTTGTCGAGGAGGTGGACTCCTTCTTCAAAATAGTGTGAAGGATAGCACCGCCTATGATGCTGATACCGAGAATACCACCGGCAATGCCAAGCGCTTTCATTACGCGATGGGCACGTCCGGAAGTTTCTGCGGCCTTGGGATCGATGCCCAGGTCTTGACGAATCTGTGCGAAGAATTCTGCTTTACATTCGGCGCGCTCTGCCGGTGTGAGCTTTGCATACCGAGCTCGCATCGCTTCCCATTTGGCTTGCTCTTCCTTGGTTAGCTTCTCGTTCTTCGCTTCGGCTTCAAATACCTT
>CAZISK010000565.1:0-5820 GCA_964541355.1 uncultured Candidatus Obscuribacterales bacterium | reverse complement strand
TAACATCGATCACCGTTCGGATATCTATTCTCTGGGCTGCGTCATGTATGAAACACTGACAGGACAACCACCGCACACGGGCGAATCGCTGATGGAGATCATCTTCAAGCAGCTCAACGAAAAAGCAATTCCAATCTCAAAGGTAAGACCAGAGCTGAAATTCCCCTCCGCACTGGCGCAAATCGTCGAAACGACACTGGAGAAAGATCCAAAGGATCGATACCAAAGCATAACAAAAATAAGAAATGACCTGGAAAAGCTATTCAAATCCAGGTTTTCGATATCCTATATCAATCGAAAACAACGCACTTATTTAACAGGACTTCTGGCAATCACGATTCTCTTTTGGGCAGGAACGATTGCCTTGATCAATTTGAATAACAACGTGCCGCTCGGCATCAGCAAAATGACAAGCGCGGAGCTGTCCAATCTTGCCCGCTCGAAGTACATCAGAAATCTGGACCTGGTGAATTCGATTGTCGATAATCATCCTTTCGGTGACCGAGATTTATACAAAATCAGACGGATGAAAAGTCTTGAAGTGCTCAACCTACGCTGGACGAAGGTGTCCGACGACGGTCTGGCTCACCTCACCAATTTGCGTAATCTGAAGGAACTTCGTCTCTCCACGACAGGGGTGAGAGGTCCCGGTCTCGCCCATCTCAAATCCTTGCCGAGGCTCACAGCACTATCGCTGAGCAATCTGAAGTTCAGCCCCGGGGGCCTGGCATCCCTTTCAGAGCTCAAGCAACTTAAGGAGCTACATATCAGCCAGGCACCGCTAACCAACGAAAACTTGGAAGACATAGCGAAGTTAGAGAAACTCGAGTCCCTCGAGATTAAATCGGCCGGTATCACTGACGACACCATAGGCATACTCACCCAACTAAAACGACTTAAATCGTTGAATGTCGCTTTCAATAAGATCGGTGATAAATCTGTTTCTCAGCTCGTAGCTCTTCAAGATCTATATGGGCTTGACTTAAGCTCTACGGAGGTCACAGACGAAGGAATACTGCAGCTCAAGCAGCTGCCGAGACTGCAACGGACGAGAATAACAGGCACCAGAGTGACCATGCGCGGCATGGAGCGACTCAGAAAAGTGAAGCCGAACCTCCAGTTCAACTGAGTCTCATCTAGACTATTGGAAGTAGCGATTACAAAGCAAAGCAACGAGCGGGCACCTTCTCAAGCACCCGCCCAGTTAATGATTCAGATCGGCGAACGAATTAAGCTTCGACGTCTTCGAGTTCTATGACACCATCTTGCAAATCGCTGAGAATGCCGTCTAGGGTACGGATCATGAGGTCGATTTGCGGACGCGTGATGATCAATGGCGGCTCGATTCTTACAGTGCGGTTAGCATTCATGGTGCCGGCGACGAGTACGCCGCGATGGAACAGCTCATGCTGAACGCCGGTTCTGAGCTCGATAGTCTTGAATTCAAGACCGATCAATAGACCACGACCACGGACATCAGTTAGATACTTCGGATATTTGGCCATCAACTCCTTCAACGAGCTGATGAAATAGTTACCCATTACAGCAGCACGAGCAGGGAGGTTTTCTTCCATTAAAACTTCGATGCAAGCGGTTGCAGCGCTGCAGGCGAGCGGGTTGCCGCCAAAGGTCGAGTTGTGAATGCTGGGATTCGGCTCGAGAACATGCCAGATTTCCGGCGTCGAGATGAATGCGCCTATCGGCATGACACCACCGCCAAGCGCTTTAGCCAGACAGAGAATATCAGGCACTACACCTTCGTGCTCACAGGCAAACATGCGACCGGTTCGGCCCATGCCGGTTTGCACTTCGTCGAGGATAAGAAGCACGCCGCGTTCTTTAGTGATCTTTCGGACTTTGCGAAGGAAGCCGGGCGGTGGAACATAGATTCCGCCTTCGCCCTGAATAGGCTCGAGAATCACAGCTGCTGTGTTTTCATTGATGGCCTTTTCAATCGCTTCAGCATCGCCGAAGGGAACATGAACGAAACCGTTGAGAAGGGGTTCGAACGGCTTTCTGAAGCAATCACGGCCGGTGGCTGACAGGGCACCCATACTGACGCCGTGATAGGCATTCTTTGTCGAGATGATTTCGGTTTTACCAGTCGCCAGGCGAGCCAGTTTGATTGCGCCTTCTACAGCCTCTGTTCCACTGTTGCAGAAGAAAGAGTATTGCAAGTTGCCTGGAGTAATTTCGGACAGTTGCTTAGCAAGGTGCGCTGCCCACGGATTGAGCAGGTCCTGACTATGCAGGCAGACCTGGTCCAGCTGAGCCTTAACGGCGTTGATAACTTTAGGATGGCGGTGACCGACGTTGAAAATTCCATATCCGCCCAGACAATCGAGATATCGTTTTCCATGATTGTCGTAGGTGTAGACACCCTCGTCGCGGAATTCGACAACACCTTCAGCTCCGCACAGTTTGTGCCGGTAGGCTGTATTGAGGTGGTTTATTGAATTAGAAAGCGCTTGCGATGCGATTTGTTCGTAATGCTCGGGACTCGAAGTGCGTTTAAACCCGACCGATTCCAGATGCTTCTGCTCGATAACCATAAAAGATTTCACTTCCTTCTTATATTTCAGCAGACCTATGCTGAACTTCAGCTGTTTTTGACACGCGAACATAAGCTCATTCGAGCATGTGCGACAGCTGCATTGACCTAAATTGTGTTACCTGGGATGCCTTGGACGGCAAAATGAAATCTGGCGACGCTATATAAAGGTCATGCCTTTACAGTTGGAACAATCATTATCCATAACCAGACAGATAGCCTCTGGGACTGATGACTAGAAGATAGTTCTGTTATGTACGCTCGTGACACCATTGATAATGTCACTCTGCTACGACTAGCTACCTTCTATACTTCTAATGTACACGGATACTGGTGTTCAGAGCAATGTCCACATTGTCCAAAAAATAGCACAAGAATTTAGCCATTGTGTCTAAGGGAATGTTACGAACCGATCCGGAAGACCATCACCTACATGGATATACAGCGATTATCCGCTTCACAAGCCTGGCAAGACATCATTTCTCTAATCCAGCCTATTTTCGTCGAATCATTTAAGGGAATGGGGGCAGGAACATCCTTCATTCTCAGGCTGTCATCAGGCATAATTAGTTGAGTTTTCATGTACCAGGCGTGAATGGCGGATAACCGAGGAGTGTTCTTGTGAGACAACAGTATCTGGTTGCTCTTGTGGTCGCATTAGCATCATCAGCTGGGCCAGCCCTAGCTGACAACCCACTGATATCGCCAGATCTGATCGGCAAATACAACGAAGGCGTCTCATATTTCAAAGGTGGGGATTTAGACCGTGCCTTAAGGGCGTTTAAGCAGGTAGCTTTGAGCGCCCCTCGCGATCCTCTAGTTCACCTCAGTCTGGCTGCGGCTCTTCACCAACATGGCGACATCGAGGACGCCATCGCGGAGTATAGACGAGCATTGGCATTGAGACCAGGAGATGCTTTTGCCCATGAAACATTGGGCACCCTGTTGCAAAGCATTGGCGATGTCGAGGGCGCAATCAGCGAATTCAGCATGGCTATCAGATTGAAGCCGGACGTGCCGCTACTGAGACTCAATCTTGGCATCGCTATGCGTGTGGCAGGACACCGAGACGAAGCCATCAGTCAACTCAAACAGGTATTGGCATCCTACCCTGATCACCTTAAGGCCCGCTCACATCTAGGTGCGGCTTATCAGGATAAGGGCGCATATAAGGAGGCGGTGGAAGAGTACAGAAAGATCCTGGCATACGAGCCCGGCAACTTCTCAATTCAGTACAACCTGGCTAACTGCTTGCTGCACCTGAAGGACCTCGACGGTGCCACTCTGGCATTCAAACGAGCCGTCGAGCTTGACAAGTCCGTTCCGGACACACACGTTTTGCTTGCCACCACCTATAGTATGCAAAACAAGTTCGAGGATTCAGCAACCGAGCTTAAGACCGCCATTTCATTGAAAGGCGACAACGCCACCTGGCATGCCCAGCTCGGAGATGTCCTGACTAAAACGAAGGACTACCCTGGCGCCATCAGCGAATACGAACAGTCGCAAAAGTTAGATCCACAGGATGTTGACAGCGGGTACAGTCTTGGGTATTTGTTGCAGCTCACAGGAGATCTAGACAAGGCCGCCACCCAGTTCGAACATGTGCTGCGGATATCGCCGAGCAACGTCAATGCTCACTACAATCTTGGCATCATAAAACAACGGCAAAAGGACCTCAACGCCTCCGATCGAGAGTTTCGAGAGGTGCTCAAGCTTAATCCCAACGACGGTCAAACCTTGATCAACCTCGGTCGCAACCTGGCTTTGCGTGGTCAGTATCGAGAATCAGTCGATTTCTATCGTCAAGGTTTGAGCGCCGAGCCCAACGATGCATCCGCATTCCAGGAGCTCGGGACAGCTTTGCTCAAGATCAAAGATTATGCCGGTGCCCAATCAGCATTGGAATCGGCGTTGAATCTGGCCCCTTATGACCGAACCACGTTGATGACGTTGGCAAATCTCTTCGAAGCCACGGGCAAGCTGGACAAGTCGGAGATTTTGCTGCGCAGATTGCTCTCCAAGACACCTGAAGACACTAAGTTGCTCAGCATGCTTGCTTCCAATCTCGAGAATCAGGGCAAGTCGGAAGACGCCTTCCACATGTATCAAGAGATTATCAGGGTCAACCCGAAATCCCACGAAGCTTACAACGATTTGGGGCTTGCTTTGCAGCGCAAGAACGAGATGTCTTCCGCGATGTCTCAGTTCCGCAAAGCGCTCGAATTGAAGCCGGATTTCGCACAAGCTCATATCAATCTCGGCAACATGTATCTGTCGATGGACAATGTAGAGGGCGCCTCTGAAGAGTACAAAAGAGCGATTGAGTCAAGCCCCAACGATGCGCTTGGACACTACAATCTCGGATTGGTTCAAACAAAATTGAATGACACGGCAGGCGCTATTGCGTCGTATAAACAAGCGATTAAGTGCGCTCCGGATTATGCCAACGCTTATTACGCTCTGGCACTGTTGTTTCAAACTCAGAACCAGCTGGAAGAGGCAGTTCCTGCATTCGAGAAGTATCTCTCGCTCGAACCTAGAGGAACATACAGCCAACAGACTCGCGGAATTCTGGACAGAATTCGCAATCCGCTCGGGGGAGGCTCTAATCAACCCGCGGGTGATAGTGCCGTGACATCAACCAACGATGCTGCCGGCAGTCAGAGCCAGGCTGCACCAGAAGAGCAAGCACCACCTGTAGCGCCACCAATCTCCCGATCGGACACTCAACAATCGCTGGACGGGACTGGATTACGTGGCAGAAGCGATCAAGCGCCGCAAGATGCCGGTCCGCCAGTTGCACCTCCGCAACCGGTGGCCGATTCACAACCGCAGTTCGCTCCGGCTCCACAGTCAGCACCATCAATCGATGGACAACCGCTCGATGGCTTGCTCCGACCGGCAATTAACGCTCCGGGCAATCCCGGAACGCTCTAAGAACGTTCGAGGGTGAACTAATTGAAGAAGGATTCGTTCGAAAACGGCGCACCACTGGGACCGCCGGCGTCTCTTAGGCGTCGAGCATGATCGAAAACGTTTTGGTGGGAGATAAGGTCTCCCAACGCTGACTTGCCTCAACGTTTTTAGCGGCTGCCTGATGTGACAGTAAGAACGTCCAGACAACGACCTTTCTCTTAGAACGCGTTGGGTACCTGTCGAGAATCCTCAGAATTTGCGTGTTGGAAATGCGAGCTAAACTGACAAGGGTACAGGCAGAATCGCTGTTTTGGTCCTTGACACCTGTTGGACGTCATTCATAATGAGAG
>CAZISK010000564.1:0-5822 GCA_964541355.1 uncultured Candidatus Obscuribacterales bacterium | reverse complement strand
ACCTCATAGTCGGAATGACTTACAATCTGGCTGCTCTTTTTCAGCGGTTCGGCGTCATTCCAAATGCCAGTCGATACTATTTCTTGTCTCGGAGTCAACCGCCTTTTTTTACCAAAATGATCGGTCTGGCCTATTCGATCATGGCAAAGTCCAATTCACAAGAGGCTCTCGCCTTCTTGCGCGAAATGACCCTACTTGCCGAAGCAGAGCATGAGACGGTCTGGCTTGGAAAGCTGCAGCCGCATCATCGTCTAATGCATGCCGGTCTATCGCGCTATTTCGATATCAACTTTCTCGATATCTTGGCCTCGTGTGAAAGCGGATGGGATCACTCGACCAGATGTGACGGTCGATGGATGCAGCATCTACCGATTGACTTGAATGCGATTCTGTACGCCCGCGAAATCGACATTTCTCACTTCTGGCAGATTCTCGGAGATCATATCAGGAGCAAGTTTTGGCGCGATAGAGCTGACAAACGTGCCGACTCCATTAACGATCTGATGTGGGACGAAGACGCCGGATTTTACTTCGACTTCGATCTATCGGCGATGAAACGCAACATGACTCCGAGCTTGGCCGGCTTTTTCCCACTCTGGTCCGGTTTGGCATCGCGAAAACAGGCGCAACGAATAGTCGAGTCGTGGTTGCCGCTCTTTTCATTCGACGGCGGTCTTGTCACTTCACTCGATCAACAGGATGGCAAGCAGTGGGCGTTTCCCAACGGTTGGGCACCGTTGCAATGGATTGTCGCCGACGGCTTATCCTCGTTTGGCTATGAAGAAGAGGCGAGGCTGGTGCGGCAGAGATGGACAGCCAACTGTCTTTCTGTCTTTGAGAAAACAGGCGTGATGTGGGAAAAGTACAACGTAGTTGCACCGGGAGTGGTGCCCGAGGGCGGACTGTACGGTTCGGTACCCGGATTCGGTTGGACAAATGCCGTATTTATCGACTTCCTGAAAAAACTCAACAACAACCGCACCGTGGATCTTATTCCGAAGTCTAAGATGGATATGACATTGGGATGTTTGAACTTGGCCGTCACTCTTGCTTTTGCTTGCAGTCCAAGTAGCTGTTCGGATGTCTTTGTTCTGAGAATCTTTACCGCCACATTCTTTTGAAGATGTTTATCAAAGCATTGAAAAACAGATCCGGCGCCGCCCATGCCTATCTGCTTGAGCGGCGTGTAGCGGTCGAGCGGGAAAGTCGCTTCGTTGAGATTGCCGATATCGGTTGGCAGCTCAGGCTGTTGCGGCGACGGCTGAACCAGGCCGGGCGCAGATAAATCAAGCGCTGTTCTGCCTTGGATTGGCATCGGCATTTCGCAAGTACAACTCTGCGACTTCAGGACCCATTGTGTAAAACTTCCGGTATTTGCTCCATTAATCTGCATTCCATAAGTCATACAGAGCGGCAGGGCGACACCGTCCTCGACAAGATCGCATCGGCATGTGGAAATCCACTGGGTGAAACTAGGCAGCAGTCTTAGCTTGACCACAAGCTTGGCACTTCTGTATTTCCGCTGTCAATTGAATTGTTCCGAATGTTAGTCGCGACCCGGGACTTACCACTAAGGCTTATTCCACCCTGGTGTTGATTCTATGCCGAATCGATCATCGGTATGGAGAAGCAAAAGGTGCTGCCCTCGCCAGGCTTGCTTTCCACCCAGATCTTGCCCTTGTGCTTTTCCACTAAAGCTTTGCAGATTGAAAGACCGAGCCCTACGCCGCGGCTCTTTGTCTCGGATGGTTGATCGAGCTGGCGATATCGTTCGAAAATCACTTTTTGAAGATGCTCTGGAATGCCGGGACCGCGATCCTGTACGCGGAAGAGAAAGCCTGTTCCTTCAATTCCGGCGTGGACCGTGATTTTCGAACCAGGAGGGGAAAACTTTATGGCATTGCCTACCAGATTGACTATGACTCTCACCAGTCGTTCTTCATCGGCATCGAGTCCGTCATTTGTCACGTCAGTCTCGAGTTCGACTTCTGCTGTTTTTGCCGAGCCCTGACAGGCTGCGATGGCGCGGTCGACGATTGTTCCAGTTGAGGTTGCTCGTATCTCTAGCTTCAGATCGCCGGACTGGATCTGCTCTGTGTCGAGCAGATCATTCACCAGCGAAACCATAAGATCTACGCTGGACTCAGCTCTAGTTGTTGCTTTTTGGAATGTCGGCGACATCTCACCGTACGTTCCCTGAGAGATCATTTGAAGAAAAAAACGCACCGCCGTAAGCGGCGAACGCAAATCGTGGCTGACCATTGCCAGAAAGTCCTGTCGCAAGCGCTCCAATCGGTGCCTTTCGGTAATGTCCAGAATGTGTGCGAATATCAAACCTTCTTCCCATTCATTGAGGTAGATTTCGACTGGAAAGGTTTCTTCGTTCTTTCTCCTGGCGATTGTCCTTAAGGGCTCGGCGCTTAATATGATTCGATCTACTTCCGGAAACACGACGGTGAGCGATTGACCTTTAAGGTCTCTTCCGGACTCGTACCCAAGTAGTTTTATCGCCAGTTGATTGCTCATCTGGATTCGCTGCTGCGGATTGAAAACCAGCAATCCAAGCGGGATTGTGCGAAGGATTCTGGTAGTGCGATCCTTCTGCTCTGACAATGCAGCGGCTTGTTTGTGAATGATCGCTTGCAACTCATCAGATGAGCCCGTCACTTTATGAGGATCTTGTGGGTCCGACATCCGAATTTTTTTTGCAGATCAATAATTATAGATAATCGAGCGTTTTTAAATCGCTCACAGGCTCTTCGAAGGAGCATGAGCCAACGGAATGAATGAAGTTGCGACGCGCGTCGTTGACTTCTGCAAGTGACAGAGCTTTTCCGCGCCAGTGAGCATTTTCATCGAATGAAAACGCCTTGGGATCTCGCTCAGCGATGATTGGAACAATGTCTTTTTCGCCTTTCCATGCAAACGAGGCAGCCATCAAAACATTGATGAATCCGTGCATTGTTGCAATTGGAGCGCCGGCTTCATAAGTAAGTGGGTAGTCTCTACGGATCGGGTGATGCAAACCAGCTGTCGCTTTGAAGGGCAGGCGACGTTCAGCGCAGGCGGTGATGAAAGCGGCTACGTCCGCCTCAGAAGGTATTGCTTCCGGCTTCAGCCCACCAGTGCGGATCTTGGCGTAGCACCCGGATGCCTTTACCTCGTCCAGCTGTTGCAGCGAACTGGTTGAAACTTCGCAATATACCGGTCTTTCAGCGGCTTTGACTACGCCTTTGCTTTCCACCGCGGCGGCTCGACTATCATCTTTCTCCGCAAGTATAGACAGGCAGCCGTCTAGCGATGAGGGTACACGTGCGAGATCGCCCTCGCCAACGACGAGCCAGCGCAGCATCCAGCAATAATCCCCGTCGCGATACCGACCGTAGTTGGCGACAGCCGTCTCCAGGGGCAGGGCGGCGGGCGGGTAAATGCCGGCGTAGTCGATGAATCCGGTTAGGAGGGCTTTCAGCGCTGGTGAAACAGTCGTAGGCAATAGTTGCATGGCAGGCTCTCTAAGGGTAAAACCGATGTTAGCATGTTGTATATATCTTAATCGGTGTCGGCTTTGTGATGTTATGAAGAAGCCGGTTAAGCGATCGTTCGGTCGGGATCTTATAAATGATTCCTAAAATATCTCAAACATTTCAATTCGGGGTCCGAACTCTATTTCCTTCCTTGTCTCGGCATAACTCTCCAGAGCGAGACTTGGAATCTATATTGGTTGGGAACACGCACCAGGGCTTACCTGCTCCATTGAAAACGACACTATATATGGTGACTGATCAAGTAAATTCTGAGTTGCGGGAGTTCTCTTGACAACCCAAATGTCAAGGGAGAGTATATCCAAAAGGTATGTTGCGGGCCGTGCCTGTTCGCGATCTTGTGCGGGATTGGATGGCTGGATAACAGTTTTATGAGAACTAGTCAATGGGTTGCCATGACCCAATGCACTACCATAGGCACTTCGAAAACCAATGTGAACTTGATGCAGAACATCATTCAAGCCCTGACGCTGTTAGCGGTGGCTGGTTCGGTCCTTATTCCGACTCCCGCTGCTAGCCAAAATGCGACCAACGCTTTATCCGGCGATGGCGAATCCGGGCGCGTTACAGTGCATCGGAATGCACTAGCCCAGGCTAATCCTGATGATGTTGCAGACGCGGCTGCCGAAGACGCAGGTCCCGACGCGAAGTCTTCAGGGAAGAAGCCTCTTGCCAAGAAAAAGCTGGGCTTTGTCCGCCGAATGTTGGAGCCTGTAACTGAGCTTCAAAGCCAGAGCATCAAACTGCAAGAGCAGATTATTCGCCTTGAACGTCCTATTGAAGGGCTGCACTCGCCAATAACGGGACTTTCAACGCATGTCTCATCGGTTGATGGACAACTGTTCAACGTTCACAAGAATTTGACCGGGGTGCGCGCCGACCTTGGTAGTGTGAAGGATGAGCTCCGTGGGGTCCGCAACGATATCTCGTCATTACGATCACAGATTCAGACCGTTCAGACCCCAATAGCGTCGTTGAATGAACCTTTGACGCGACTGTACCAGCCGATCGCCAACCTCGAAAGCCCGCTTGTTAAGTTAGAAAAGGAGTTATCCGAATTCAAAACTGAAGTCGCGGATTTGAGAGCTAACATGGGGCTATTGAAGAAGCCTATCGAGGATATCAATGCGCCGATCAGCCAGCTTGAAAATCCGATTCAGGATCTGGCTCAACCGCTGACCACACTCAAGGCGGAAGTGGTCGATTTGAAGTCGGATCTCAACGAGCTGGCTGATGCGGTGACTACAATGACGAGATTCGTCCTCGCCGCGTCTGTCTGTGTTGTCGTGTTGATTGTTATCCTTATTTTCAGCGCGGCGTTGACGATGATTTCGCGGTTAAGACAACGAAAGGCATTTGAGTCGCAATCTCCGTTGAACAACATCGAACGCACCACGATCACTCAGCGCAATTCGCGGGAGCTGGATCGAGAGTTATTGAAGAAGTAAAATAGCTTGCCGACAAGGATACAGGCAACCGATAGCCGTGCGGCTTCTCCTGATTGCGCGAACGTAGGTGCAGCACGTATTCCCGTCGTCAACTGTCACGCAGGAGTGGCATAAAGTCAAGGGTAGTGCACCACCCCTGATGCCACAAGAACGACCACCACACCGTCATTGGTGCGAACCTGCTTGACTGTCGCATTGAAGAAGTAACAAATCGAATCGTCGTCAAACACTCGGAGCTCGCTTTCGTTGCCGGTCTTTCCCATGTGTGCCAGCGATTCGAAAAGTCTCTTCTCCTTTTCGTCGTCCAGATTCAGTCTTACAAAAACAGGTGTGTAGGCCGAGACACCGTCTATGGTTTTCCGTACCGGATGGGTAGCAATAGCATGCTTTGGTATATCTAAGGGCATGGCGCTATTCATTGGAGGTCTCTAACTGTTGTCATCATAACCGACTAGTTGAACAATTGGGAAACAGTTCTTTTGTGAAACGTACACAAAAGCGCTAGCCGTGAGCGCTTTGTTGCAGGATCAAGAGCCCGGTTGTCCTAGCCAGAACGCATATTTGTGCTTGCGTTGATCTCTGTCCTGTCCGTTCTTAAGCGGCTCTCCGATAAGACGTACTGCTCTTGCGAGCTTTTCTTCGAAAATATTGTCGAAGCGCCTGCGTTCTTCGTCGTAGGTCTCTTGGCTTAAATGGTCGCTCTTTCGCCATGTTTCCCACCAGCAGAAGGACATGATTGCACATGATACGCCCAGCGCTCGAAGAATAGGATAGCCTGTCGCCTTTTTCTCTCCTGTCAGCTCTGTATAGATAGCAACGGCGGCGCCTCGGT
>CAZISK010000563.1:0-5825 GCA_964541355.1 uncultured Candidatus Obscuribacterales bacterium | reverse complement strand
CAAATGCAGGGCGGAATGCAGCAACCCAATCAAGGAGGCGTTCTAGCCAACCTTGGCTTCCTCGCGCAGCACTCGCCGCAAGGTCTGACCGTCACCACGGTTGGTATCGGCTCAAGAGCAGCAAAAGCAGGTCTCAACAAGGGCGATATCATCGTCGCCGTTGATGGCGTCAATGTAAGCAATATGGCTCAATTGACATCAATTCTTTCGCGCAAAGCTCAGGGCGAAAGCACGCAAGTAATTATCAATCGCAATGGCAATGTCGGTCAAGTATTGCTGTAGTGCCCGTTTCTAGTGATGCTCTCCTCGCTGTGACGCATATCCGGTCGAGCGTTGCTCGCTCGCCGGGGCTACATTGTCGAACGATTCTCGTTCTTAAGCTGGTGTATCGGTCCTATTTTTTCCAGTTCACGCTTTCAATTGACTTTGTCGCCTGTGGCAGATGCTGGGAGAATTGCGGTTCTCTTCCTTCGAAATACATCTCCTTGATGGAACGATTGTCAGAAGGCATGTTACTCCCTTGCTTTCCTTCTGGAACATAGTAGCCGACAAATTTCTTGCCGCTCATCTTCCAGTCGCCTTCGACTTTTAAAACGGATTTGCCGTTTATCATTGTCGTCGAAGCTGATATCAAATTGAATGCGGAAGCATCGCCGGCGGTGCCCAAGATGCCCGGACCGAGATCTGCTATTTCCTCCGCGTTCAACTTATGAGGCGGTTTTCCTAAAAGGGACTTCAGGTTGTCGGCATCCTTAGACGGAATCGGGAAGCCTCGATCGTAAATGGACAGACTCGTATCTTTTCCATCAGGAGGAGTGAATCTAATGCTCTTGGCCAGATCGCCGAAGACACCTTCATCGAACTCTCTTTGCCAGTTCTTCGGCACGGTCACCGATTCGATAGGGGCCATATCCGGAATATGATTAGTGGTCATCTTTCCGCTTCCCGACGGACTAGTCATGCGCTCAAACACGCTTCCTAGAATAGACTTTCGCTCGGGTGGGCGATTGTCATTCCCAACTTGCTGTGCAGGCGGCATTTCTGTGTAGTCAACCATTCATTCACTTCCTTTCTACTCTTGATGCTCATCACTTCTTGGGTCTGGTATACCATAGAATCGTTCCGCCCTCGCCCGGGGAGCTAGCTTGCATGGTGTCATACAAGTCCTTGAGCGAGACCGTAACTAGTTTCTTCATGTCTCTTCCAGCCTTCGCAGCATCCGCCTTACTGGGCATGTCATAACCTGGGTCCCATGAGTTATCCAACGTTACCGTCTTGGTCTTAGCATCATATCCGGTGACCAACCAGACGTGCTCTCCACCTCCAGCACGAGTCACGGTGTTAGGATCTTTTCCTTCGTTGACGGCTAACTGTTGTTTGTAGCGTTGCGACAGAAGACCGGTATTACCCCCGATTATCTTTGCAGTATCGTCTTTCATCAAAGCAGTTTCCAATTCCTTCTCGCTGTTGATCTTCGATCCAACCACCCTGTTGAAGATGGTGCTGTCATCGACGCCCCGGTTGTTGTGGATGAGGAAACGACCTTCCAATTTTTGTCCGGTCATCTGCTCCCACGCATCCGCGATTCGCGATGGATACATGCGAGGACTATCATAAGGAGAGGCTCCGCCACTGGACTTGTTGAGGTAAAGTACGTATTCGCTGCCGTCGGTATTCTTCCGAACAATACGGGCTCCTGTATCGCTGCGACCTTCCGGCGGTACTTCTTCGTACCGCAGGAAACCTTTCGCCACAGCCTGACCAAATGGATCTTTGGTGTCACGTTGGAATACGGCATTGCAAGCAGAAACGTCCCACAGCTTGCTTAACCCCGTTCTTCCGCCCTTGGGCGGGAACGTCGCTTCTGGACTTCCTTCCCTGGCGCGCACCGAATCCATCGGCGGTCTGATGGTGGAACCATCCTTAGTGACAAATTGTCCATCGTTGGCGACATCAGCGGCCAGCTTTGCCACTACCGACGGTTGATCCTTAAACAAGAGTCCACGTAGAACCGTCACGTTGCAAGTGTTGTTGTAGCCTTGCTCGTTGCGCGTGTCGTTGGCGATATGCCAGAACAACTGGTCGGCAAGCGCAGCCTTCTCGTTAGAAGGCATCGCCGAGTCACTCCGTCCCTTCAGCAAGCGATCAGCCTGCTTATAGACTTCCTTCTTCTCAGCGTCCGAGAACTTGGTCATCGCATCGAACTTTTTGGTATTTTCGATCAAACGCATCTTCTGGATTGGATCCAGGTCTTTATGCGAGTAGACGTCCTTCTCAAAATCCGATGGTTTTGTGTAGGGCTTGTTGGAATCGATTGGCGCATCCGCCCAACTGCCATCGCTGTTCTTGGTCAGTTTGCGATTTTCGTTGACGTGCCGATACTCCGAAGGTTTTCCATCCTCACCGTAGTCGACTTGAAGCTCCTGATCGCCAACTTTGGCCTTGAGAATTTGGTCCTTATCTTTGATAAGTGTCGACTTCTCCTTTGGATTAGTCTCTTCAATTCGACCAGTTACAGTCTGACTTCTCTTTTCGCCCGAATCCTTTTCGGTGTAAGAGTATGTACCATCCTTATCCAGGGCGATGTCGGCTTTCCACTTCTGGGAGCCGGAAGTATACTCTTTATCACCCTTCTTCCAAACGGTCTCAGAACCTGTTTTCGAGACAACCTTGAATTCATCGGGATTCTGAAGTGACTGCTTCTCCTTGGTGAATTGATCTTTGAAGGTGAAGACGTATTTGCCGCCTTTGTAGGTGGGCACTTCCACTTTCATCGAGCCATCAGTGTTGTATGTCTCGCGAATGCCGTTGGATCGGACCTCTTCGCGAGTTCCTTTGGCTGGACCTTCGAGATAGGTTTGTTTGAGCGTGCCGGTGGCACCGTCGAGCTCTACCTGGCGTTTCGGCGGCACAGGCGGCTTGATTGTCGCCATCACTTCTTGAATCGTGCCCGACTTGGTTGGTTTGAAGGTGGCACCGAAGTCTTTCGCGTCGAACTTACCTACGAAACCAGTTTGTATCTTGTTGAGGTCACCCTGTCCGCCGCCAAGGTCGCGGAGCGCGCCGAAGGCAGTTGGATCCATACCTCTACTCATCATGGAGTTCATATTGGCGCGATTGATGACGACGAACACCGCGTTGGTCGGGTTGTTCTTCATCGCCGCTTGCTGCTCTTCACTGAGCTTACCGTCGGCTGTCAGCATACTTACGAGCGGTTGATTTTTCTCTTTGGCGAGCTTGATTGCATCCATTATGTTGGATTCGTTGAACGTCGGATTCGGCGTCTGCGATTCAGCAGCTTTTTCAGCGGCTTCCATCGCTTTCGCGGCCTTCGGATCTTCTACCCACTTGTTGGTGTCGACTTGATGGAACTGCTTTTTCTGAGCTACGTCGAAGTAGCTCTTCATTTTGTCGCCGTCCCACTCAATGTCCTGGAATCGTCCCGCGATTTCGTTTGGTTGATTCTTCTTAAATGCGGCTTCGTTCGGATAGTGGATCTTTCCACCATCAGGACGTTCTCGTAAGATCTTGCCGTTGTCGAGCGTGATCTTCACGCTACCATCGTCCTGCTTCGAGACATCGGTGACCTTACGTCCAGGGAAGTCTGGATGTTCCTTAGTGACCTTTCCGAACTGATCTTTGAGCTGCCAGTCACCAGCCTCGGTGACAGACCATTGACCTTTGCCGTCGGGAGTATCGACTGGCACAGGTCTGGGTTTGGGAGCGGCCTCTTTCTCAGCTCCTTTTGACTTCTCGTCAACTTTCTCCGGTGCAGGCGGTCCCATCTCCTCCTTCTCAGCTGGTCGAGGCGGCGGCAGGACTTCACGCTTGTTCGGATCGTCCTCTTTCGGTGCCTCCCCAGGTTTTGGAGGCGGAGCGATCTCTTTCTTGGGATCTTGAGGCGGCGTCTCGCCTGGCTTGGCGGGCGGCACCGGCGCGTCTTTCTTAGCATCCGGTTTCGGAACCTCGTCTGGCTTGGCGGGCGGCACCGGCACGTCTTTCTTAGCATCCGGTTTCGGCGTCTCGCCTGGCTTGGCAGGCACCGGCGCGTCTTTCTTAGCATCCGGTTTCGGCGTCTCGTCTGGCTTGGCGGGCGGCACCGGCACGTCTTTCTTAGCATCCGGTTTCGGCGTCTCGCCTGGCTTGGCGGGCACCGGCGCGTCTTTCTTAGCATCCGGTTTCGGCGTCTCGCCTTGCTTGGCGGGCGGCACCGGCACGTCTTTCTTAGCATCCGGTTTCGGAACCTCGATTCTCGGAAGCGGCAATACCTCCGCTTTCTTGACTTCAGGCTTAGGCAATTGCGGTCCGACAATTGGATTCAACGGATCCAGTTTGCTGGCATCCGGTTTGGTTTTTGGTTTGAAAGAGTGATCTAAATCAAGATATGAGACTGTGTCTTGAACCGAGCCAAAGGGGGAGCGATAAGGCGTTTTCTTCCCATCGCCCTTTCCGCTCTTGTCGGTCTGTCCATCGCCTTTTTTGTCAGCTTGACCTTCGCCTTTTTGTTTACCAGAATCGGGCGTGATTTCTGGTGGAATAACAAATACTTCGCCAGATGCAAGAAGCGGATTGGGACCGGCTGCCGGTGTCATCGCGCTCTTTTCGGGCTCCTTTTTAGGAGTAGCAGTTTTCGAAGAGTCCTCGGTAGGGGAGAGGACATCCTGGATGAAGATCTTATGCAGATTGTTATCGGCACCAGCTTGTGGCTGGTGAGGGGTATCGAGCTGTTTGTTAACCATCTATATACCGTTGCGTCGGCGGCTTGAATGAAAATGTATTGTGATTTTGTGAACAATTAGTGTCTTCGGTGGGGAAAATACGTAGACGTTGATACCGATTGTGTTTCCGAACTTGGACTGTGGTCACTATCATAAGCGCCAAAGTCCGCTATATCTCTAGTTTTTCGAGCAAAAAAAATCTTTTGGGTGTAGCAGCGGGTCAAAAAAAAAAATTCTACGGAAAAAAAACCTCTCCTAACTCGGAGAGGTTTTTACGTTCTCAAAAGACCACGTTCACCCTAGTTGGTCCGATTTCTATCATAACGCTGTTGATAGACTTCCTGACTCAACTGATTCAACTCACGACTCAAAGCATCGCGTTCGTTGGCATTGAGCATGTTGCCTGAGACTCGTAAGCGAGCCTCAATCTCTGAAATGCGGCTGTACTTATTTTGCAGCTCTGATGCTTCACGGCGGCTCAGACTGCCGTCTGCCAATCCAGCAGAGATGACTTGTTGAATGGCGGCTTGCCTCGCATCAATGTTGGTGCTGATGCGGTCTGAACCGCGCCGGTTGATAGCTCGATCTACGTCACTGGCGAGTGCGTCGAGTTCGTCTTTCATGCGCAGTTTGTCTCTCCACGACATTCTTCCAGCATTCGCATTCTTCAACTCGGCTTCGATGTTTGAGACGCTCAGAATTTTCGCCTGCAGATTATCGAACTGTCTGCGATTGATCCTTCCGCTTTTGAAGGCATCTCTGGCCTTACGACGTTGCTCCTGAATGGTGCGAGCGCTGGCCGTGAAATCATATTGCGGAGCCCAGTTACGATTACCGAATCCACCGAATCCGCCAGGGGTTGACGGTCTTGGTTTGTATGCGGTCTGAATGTCGTGCATCTGACGGTAGACCTGATTGCTCAGTCTGCTCAATTCATCATTGAGCTCATCGCGTTCGTAGTTGGATAGACCGCCTGCGCGCAGACGAGCTTCCAGATTGTCGATGCGGTTGTAGTCGCGTCTTAGTTGAGAAGCCTCTGCATTGGTCAAACTGCCGTTTCGCAACCCTTCGTTGATTCGAAAATCGATGTAACCTTGTTGCGTATCA
>CAZISK010000562.1:0-5826 GCA_964541355.1 uncultured Candidatus Obscuribacterales bacterium | reverse complement strand
CATTCCTACCCGAGCCTTAGCCGATGTAGGTTCTATAGAAAGAGTTTTTTTGAAGCTCTGCACGGCGTCTTCGATTTGTCCCTGGAGCAAATGATTCTCAGCGATTCTCAACGATCTGGCAGCTTCGACTGAGTCTGGGAGTCTCACCAGTGACCAGGCGCTTGCATATAGTAGGATAATTATGAATCCGTACATCCAGATCGGGTATGGACAGCATCGCGCGACATCCTGTGGGCTTGATTTTGAGTCTGTCCGTCCCTCTGTGCGATCCGCGTGGTTGCGTTCGATCAATGGATCCGTCATGTTGCTCCATGCTGTCGGCATCAAATATGGTGCTAATCAAATCAAGTATTATCTGTCTTCTTCTTTTCCGCTCTGATTGCACATTGTTTAAACACAACGAGTCGCTTCTAAAGCATCTGTGCGTTGAAATTCAGAACGGCCTATGCAGGCACACATAGCGATTTCATCGCTCAACCATAATCATCCTACTCGGGCTTTGTGACCAAATTCGGACAGTGAGTCAATGACTTGATGTAGGGCAAATAGTGATTTCGTGGCATAAAACCGATGAAGGCAATAACGGTTGAACGCGTTGACTGTGGAAGAGAAGAACGATAACTCGCCGACGGTCGTCCAGGAGCTCGAAGGCGAATTGCGACTCGTCGATGTGGACGCGCAACTTGGGCTGGACACCAACGGGTCGCGAGAGTGCGCCATCAAAGGGCGAGCGATTGAAGCACAAGTTTCTATGCAGGGTGCGTCCATAAGCGATGGAGAAGTTGATCAGACCGCGTTACGAAATGATGATATCGACGGGGTTGCAGCCGGATTAGAGCAGGAATCGCAAAACTTTGAAGACGGAGTGAAGGTGGATCCGCTGGTTGGCAGCCCGGTCAACGCTTCGATTCCCGATGTTGATGGAGCGTCTGCACGAAAGTCGCTATCTCGACCGTTCATTCGTTCTGATCGAGAGACGGCCAACTTGCACGAGATGCTTCTCACTCCTTTGAATGAGCCTCATCCTGCACCGTCGGGCGTCCTTTCTCTTGGCGGGATATGTGGAAGCGTACTCTGGCTTACGCTCATTTTGGTTATGAGCACTACGAACGGTTTTGTTTTTGCCTACTACGCTCCGGTGTTGTTTGCTTTGCTGATTTTGACTCTTGTCATTGTTACGGCATGGTTCAAGTTGCACATGCTGTGTGAGTTCCTCCTGGGCATGCTGAAGCCAGCTGTTCATGCTATCGACTTCATGGACAGCTTCGGCGGACGATGGGCCCCGCGCATGCATACGACCGTGGCCTGTCTTTATCGGGGAACAGGTCGGCATGCTCAATCATTTGAACATAGCAAGAAGGCGATGAGTGCCGGACCGTTAGCTTGCTGCGACGAGTCATGACCTTTGGGGGGGATGAGCACAGATACCTGGGAGTTGATGAACGAGGAAATGTACGATAGGCGGAGTCGTGACTTTCTAGAGCTTGTGCAGACTGCTCGTCGCGAAAAGGAGTCGGCAATTTCTACTCAAGCCTATGTTACCGCATTAACTCATCGAGCCACTGCTTCGAATTTGCTTGGTCGGCCGGACCAAGGAGATCCGCTTTTCCAAATCGCAGTTACAGCTGCAGTCGAGGGACCCTATAAGAGCATTCGCGGCTCCCCAGCTGAAAAGCAAAAAGCTCTTCTGCATTCTGAGGTACTGATCGAAATGAGCGAATCGCAGCTCAAACTGGGGCGTTTGATAGATGCCCGCAAGTCTATTGAGCTTGCGTTTGATACTATAAATGGTGCCGCCGGTCCATCGCTGTCGGATATGTTGCTTAGAAATAGAACGACAGGAGCGCTCGCTGTATTGATCGATATTTGTATTGCCGAAAACGATCTGGAGTCGGCAAAACTATTTCATAACAAGCAAGCAGAGCTAGAGAAGATTCCATTCGACTCAACTCCCGGTTCAGTCCGGTGGCACCTTCAGCAAGCACGAATCTTCGAGTCGGAGGGTGATGCCGAAGCCGCCGATTCAATCTATCGCAGGATGCTGAAACACTTGCGTAGAACCGGAGATCGTTTATCTCGAGACATGGTCGAGACGGAAAGAAAGTATGGCGAGTTCCTCTTCCGCCATGGACAAGTTGCTGAGGCCGAGATGGTGGTAAATTGCGCAGATCATGATGAAATGACTCTGAGAGCATACTCGTCCAATCTCGCTGACACTGATGTCAGCGACAAGGCGATTTTTGAATGGTATACCAGGAGCAAACAATATGTTCGCAAGGTGGTATTGCTTATGATACTGTCGTTGTCTTTGACAGCCGCTCTTGCCTACTTGAGTCAATCGAGCAGTTCGTACCTCATGGGTGCGACTTTGTTGATCTGCATCTTCATGACTCCATCTATTATTTTTGACTTTTTCCGAATGAGGAAGTTTCAATTCGAAAATCTGAAAAACTTTGTGTGCCATGAAATTGAGTACAGAGTGGAGCGCTATGCCTTGTTTGGTGCGGAGCTAGTGATCACCAAGACACCAGTTGAGTATCTCGATCTCGCGGAGCTCGCAGTTGTTTGCGACTATTTCTTCCCTCAGCTGTTGATGAAATTTTGTTCCCCGCCTGAATATGTTCCGCATGTCTTCGAAATACTGATGAATACGGGCGGCGCACGAGTTGCAGGGAACATAATAATCATAAAGAATCGAGCCATTTTAGGAGCGTTGCATCATCTCGCCAACGAACATTGACGTGTCCTTTCACGTTTGATGTGGGTGGCATTTTTTCATCGCTTCTTCCTTCATTCGCATATTGATTTCGGCATATCGATTTGTTGTTTCGAGACTGACGTGACCTCACCATCCGCGAATTACGTTTACTTCTACGCCCGACTCAAGCAAGTGAATCGCCGTTGTGTGGCGAATCGTGTGCGGCGAAATCGGCTTCGCAGTTCCGTCCATTCGCTTCTTTTTGATCTCGCTGGTGTGCTTTCGGACCAGCTTGTATATGCCATATCTCGTAAGAGGCTTGCCGACATTTGAGAGGAAGACCGAATCAGTTGGAGAAAGATCACGACCATCGAGCATACGCTTTAAGATCTCAACTGTTTCCTTCCAAAGAGGACAACTACGCCATTTTCCACCCTTGCCATACAGACGAACTCGATTCGCATGCAATTCCAATTGTGCAAGCTTTAGGCCAGCGACTTCTTGCACGCGCGCTCCAGTGTTGTACATGAACAAAAGGATTGCCCTATCTCTAAGCGTGAGAACGACCTTGGCGCCTGACGAAGCAGACTGGAGCATTTGATTGACCTCATTCACCTCAAGGAAAAATGTTTCTGCAGGATGACATCGCTTTACCTGTATGGTTGCAATGCGCTGTGCCTCTGTTAAGTACTCCGGCGCATGTGACGCTAGGTATTCGCAAAACGTGTGCAAGACGGCTAATCGATGATTGCGCGTTCTAACAGAATTTGTGCGATCCGTTTCTAGCCAACTCAAAAATCTTGTTATTGACTCAAGATTGAAGTGCCTAAGATCCAACTTGGTCATTTTGCACTTCGCTTGCGTCGAAGTAAACTGCAAATACAGGCGCAGCACATCGCGATAGCTTTTAACACTGGATGGCAGAAAGCCTCTCTGAATCGGCAGGTAATCAACCAAGAATGAGTGAAGTATGTCTCCGATCTTCTTCATAGCGGCACCTCCCTTAGTGCATCCATGGCCAGTTTCTGGAAGCGACTGTTCGCTTCATTCAGCAAGGCATCCGTGATTGTCAGATACACTGCTGTGTGTTGCAGGTCCGAGTGCCCCATGAAAGTCGAGAGAGAAAGTAACTGCTGAGACGGATCTTTTCCCTCCTGATAGAAGCGAAGAAGCGTGTTAACAGCAAAGGAATGCCTCAGATCATGAAACCGCGGTTCGCGCTGTCCTGGACCAGCATGGAGATTTAGCGCAAGCGTCAAGTGACGAAAAGTCCGCCAAGTATTGCAGGTATGCATTGCTTGACGGTCTTCGCGCCATCGGAAGACGCGTTGAGACTCGGTTCTGATTTGTGAGTTATCCAGGTAAGCACTCAGTTGTTGAGCCACTTTCGGACCCACGGGCAGGTATCTGCTCTTGCCAAATTTTGAATTTGCAATCAGCAAGACGTTGCCTTTGAGGTCGATGTCGCTGATTTGCAGATTGCAGATCTCGCCGATCCTCATGCCAAGACCATAACCAAGCAAAATCATCATTCGCCAAGTCTCGGCCCGCCGATGAGCATTGGAGGTATCACGCAAGTCATCTGTTGCAGACAAAAGACGTTTGATGTCCTCGTGCTTGAAAATAAACGGCATCAATGATGGTTGGATTTTCCGCTTCTTCACTTGCAGCGGCGATGCGGAGATTCGTCCCTGGGTGACCATCCAGTCGAAGAGATGGCGAATGATGCCAAGCCGTTGGTTGTAGCTTTTTGCATCGAGCGATGATGATGAGCGAAAGAATTGATCTAAAACGGCGCTATTGATCTCGTCCAAGCCACCAACACTGGCCTGCACCAGATAGCGATCTAAGGCTCTGAGTGCTGGCTCCTGGGATTTGAATGTTTTGCAGAGAGCTCGTTTGTATTCTACGAAACGTTCGATCGAATCTCCCAAAGGGCTTTGATATCCTGTCCACATTTTCATAGCAAGTCCTCCGCCAGTTCAAGAGCTAACTCACGAAGTGACTCGATGTCTACCTTTGCGTAGATGCGAGTCGAATCTGGCGATTTGTGACCAATGTAATCGCCAATCATCTTTAGCGAGAACTGAGCATCGACAAGCCTTTGCACGCATGTATGCCTGAGCGTATGGGATCCACGTTTTGGAATGTCTATGCCGGCGAGCCTTAAATAATGCAGAGCACGCCCAGAAACAGACTGCCATGACATCGGAGCTATTGGCGCCTTCATGCAGAAGAACAAGGCTCGTTCCTTTGTCTGCGGACGATCCTTCTTTAGATATTCAAGGATGGCGTTTCCCACCACGGCAGATAACGGATATCCAGTAGAGTGACCGGCTTTGCGTGCTTTTACCAGAAGCCGCTCGTTCTTCCAATCGATATCATCCAATTTGATTGCAGCGATTTCACGTGCTCGCAAACCATAGGTGATTATCAAAAGAAGAATTGCATAGTCTCGCCTGCCAACTGGAGTGCGAAGATCTACAGTCTCCAACATTTTGCGCACTTCATCCCAGGAAATCGACCGCGGCAGGCTAGCCAGCTCGTAACTGTGAGGCAGTTCAACAATACCGCTCAAATCTCGCTCTAAAACTCGCTCACGATAAAGGTATCGCAACATGACCCTGATAGGACCAAGTACCCGACTCAAAGACGCCTTCCCGAAACGATCTTTGGTATCAATTACAAAGCCACTCAAGATAGGCGGTGACAGCTCAGTGATATCAGTCACGCCAATTCGATCAAGGTACGATTGCAGCAATCGAAGCGAATAGTCGTAAACGCGAAACGATGCTTTGCTCAGTCCTCTCATCTCGAAGGAATGCGAAAAATGCCTCTATGAAACTAAAGGTCGGCGGCTCCGTGCGCCGGCTACGCGAACGCCCGTCATATCCTGGAAGATCAATCGAGAGCATCTGCCGAATACAGCCGTGAACTTCTCTTTTGAAAACTTTCTGGCGACCATCAGATCTGCAACAGTGGCTTCGTTCCTCAAAGTAGTCCACAAACTCGGAAACATGGTCCTTAAGATCGGCAATGGTAATTGCCCCACGCTCCCCGGCAAAGTCACCGAATTGCACAAGCACAGGAATTCTTCGATGAATTGTCTGACGAGCATGTCCCTGCTT
>CAZISK010000561.1:0-5828 GCA_964541355.1 uncultured Candidatus Obscuribacterales bacterium | reverse complement strand
CCGAGAGTACGCGCGCATAGTCGACAGTAGTGATGTGCCGCTCGATATCAGGTTCGCGTCGGGCTTGATTGGTTACCTTGGCTTCGGAATTACCAGTTCACTCGAAAATATAAAGAGACAAGCAGCCGATCCCCTATCGGTTCCTGATGCTGTCCTGACGATTCCGGAATCGATAATCTACGTAGATCACCAGCAAAACTCGATCCACGTGATATCACATTCAATCGCTCAGATGAAGGATATAGTGGGTCAACTTGCAACTCTGAGGCGGTTACCAAAGGCGCTTTTGGCTCACCCATCCCAAGTCCTCTCAGCCAGAGAGATTTTTCAATCTGCTCAACTCGACTGCGCCATGGCGAAAGACCAATTCATCAAGCGTGCGGAGGACGCAAAAGCCTTCATCGTGGAAGGACAATGCTTTCAGATAGTGCTATCCCACAGGTTTTATGCGGGCATCAAACGAAGTGCAAAGGACATATTCTCCGCCCTCCTCAAGACGGCACCATCAAACTATAACTATTTGGTCGATCTCCGGGAGTTCCAGTATCTGGGCGCATCGCCGGAAACCATGATTAGCGCGAAAGCCGATCGAGTGCGCTTGTGCGCGCTTGCTGGAACTCGCTCGCGTGGAGTCTCTTTAGAACAAGATGCACGTCACGAAGAGGAGCTCAAAGGCAACGAGAAAGAGCTCGCGGAGCACTTGATGCTTGTCGACCTCGGCCGCAATGATCTCGGTAAGGTATGCAAACCAGGAACCATAGTAGTCGGTCCGATCGCGCAGGTGCTCAAGTATCCCAACGTCATGCATCTGGGCACCGAGATCTTCGGAGTTCTCGAGGCGCATCAAACACATCTCGCGGCGCTCAAGGCTTGTTTTCCAAGAGGCACGGTCTCCGGAGCACCGAAGGTGCGAGCGCTCGAGTTGCTTGCGGATCTGGAGCCCGAACAAAGAGGAATCTACTCGGGTTCAGTCGGCTTTTTTGATTGCCGAGGAAACATGGACACGGCAATCGCAATCAGGTCCGCGCTCATCAAAGACGGAGTCGCGCATATCAACGCAGGCGCCGGAATTGTTGTCGACTCGAATCCGGAACATGAGTATCTCGAAACAATGCACAAAGCTAGCTCAATCGCCGGCATTCTCAAGCTTTCTGACGGGGTAAAGGCATCATGACTATTCTCGTTATAGACAATTACGATTCGTTTTCATTCAACCTGGTCCAGGCACTGAGAGTAGTGGCGGACGAACCGGTCGAGGTGAGAAGAAACGACAAGATTACACTGGCTGAAATTTTTGACCTGCCGCTCAGCGGCATAGTTATTTCTCCTGGTCCAGGTCATCCTGCAAACAAACGAGACTTCGGGATCAATTCGGAAGTGATCGCCAACCACGAACGTATTGATTGTCCGATTCTGGGAATCTGTCTGGGTCACCAGGGAATAATTCAGACCTTTGGCGGTTCGATTGTTCAAGCCAATGTGATAAAGCACGGCAAGACCAGTCAAATTGATGTGACCGGCTCGTCAGCCCTCTTCGCTGGATGCGAACAGTCCTTTGTTGCAATGCGATATCACTCACTGGCAGCAGCCGAGGAAAGCCTTCCCGATTGCCTGACGGTGATTGGTCGCGATGCCTCGGACAACTCAATAATGGCAATCGAGCACATATCAAGCCCGATTTTCGGATTGCAGTTCCACCCCGAGTCAATTGGAACACCTTGCGGAATGACCATACTTCGAAACTTCGCCGATCTTTGTCGGGCGAACAAGCCGGGTATAACGGTCAGCTCAACTACCCGCCCAATTGAAACAACTGAGGGCAGGGTCAGATAGCAAAACAGAGAAATTGTTGCCATTAGGGGCGACGATTAGTTCCTGATTACCGCGAGGATCAGTCATGCATACGATTAAGCTCAACCCGATTATCCACAACAAATTAGAGGAACTGCTGGGGTTACCACTCACCAACCTGACGCTTCCGACGTTTCAGAGCGCCTTGATGTCGATCGAAAGCAAGATAGATCGTACCGATCTGGAATTGATTAGCCAACTCGGTCGCAACGCAATCGACGTTTGTGGAACCGGCGGTAGTGGCGTCTCTAAATTCAACACCTCCACAACGGTTGCTTTCATTCTGGCCGGACTCGGTATCAAGGTGACGAAATTCGGCAATCGCTCAGCTACCGGTCAAAGCGGCAGCGCAGACTTTCTCGAGGCTCTGGGTTTCACAAAAGAACTCCGCGGTGAGGATTACCTACGAGTCTTTCGAAGCACCGATCTCGTCTTTCTGAACGCCCAGTCCTTTTTCCCGCAGCTGTCGCAGATAAGAGAGAAGAGAAGCGCTCTTGGTCACGCCACCATCTTCAACTTTATGGGTCCGCTGCTCAATCCGGCAAAACCCGCTTATCGCCTATTGGGAGTGAGCAACTCGCACATGCACGCGATTATAGACAGACATCTGCAGAAAGATAAAGTGACTGTGCGTGCACTGACGGTCCGCGCCGGCAATGTTGATGAGTTAATGCCCTATGGGACAAATTCGATATCGCTTTTGCATCGCGGAGATCTGCACGAATACGAATTAGAAAGCCGGCTCCAGGCCACTGAAGATGGATCGGGTCCCAGCGCAATCAGCGCACGAATACTGGATTTGGACGACTTCCGGTCGGCACAAGACGTGGTGGTAGGGTTGACCCGATCGCTCGCCTGCCCCCAAGTGAATAGTCCAGATCCGTCGACGAGCAAGACCAATCTCAGCAACACAGAAATCTTTCACGCCATCATCAACGGTGACGATGTCCAATCCAAACACTATGAAACCGTAGTTTTAAATGCTGCTGCCGGATTGTTCGTAATGGGACTGGCAGCCAATCTCGAAGAAGGACAGCAAGCTGTCAAACAATGTCTATCGAGTGGGAAGGCAACACGAAAATTCGAACAGGTCAGGAGATTTTACCAATGAATATTTTAGAAAGGATCGTCGAGCGAAAGCATGCACAGTTTTTCTCAAAAGAAAACATTCCAGACGCCAATCGAACTGATGAGCGAGTGCGCTCGGTAGTTTCATCTGGCAACGGATTTCTATCCGCGCTCTCAGGCAAGTCCACGAAGATCATCGGCGAAGTAAAACCAAAGTCGCCATCGGCAGGAGAGCTTCTGGCGAATGGACGCCTTGACACCATTTTGTCTGCATACCGTCAGCACTGTGTCGCCGTATCTGTTCTCACCGATGAAGAAGACTTCGGAGGCAGCTTCGATTTGCTCGAATACGTCCGCGAAACCACCGGACTTCCAGTACTTTGCAAGGACTTCATCATCAGCCCAAGACAGATCGAATTGGCCAGAAATGCCGGTGCCGACGCTGTTTTACTCATCGCCAAGATTTTAACCCAGAGCGAAATTCAATCGCTCTTGCAAGCAGCAGACAAAGAGGGCGTAGTGCCGGTGGTTGAAGTCAGCACGGAAGCAGAAGCCGACAAATTGGCAGAGCTTTCGGTCGACGTCGTTCTGATTAACAATCGCAATCTGACCACCATGGAGATCGACCTGAACAACACAGGCAGACTGGCAAAATATGTGCGAAACGATCAAGTGCTGATCTCTGCCAGCGGAATCAACAATGCCGACTGTGTCGAGGCGCTCATGCCACACACGAATACATTTCTGGTCGGCAGTTCTTTGATGAGATGCGCAGATCCAGCGACTTTTCTAGCACAGTTGAAAACGCAGCACGCCGGTATCAGGCGATGAATGAAAGAATAAAAGTGAAAATTTGCGGATTGACCAATGTCGATGATGCTGAAATGGCGGTCGCTGCAGGAGCCGACTTTGTAGGTCTGGTATTTGTCGAGTCGTCATTAAGAAAGATAACTTTGGACGACGCCAGGCACGTAGTCGACACCATAGGCAATACCTCCAACATAGTCGGCGTCTTTCAGAACCAGGACATTGACTACGTCAACTCGGTCTGCCTTGACTTGCAACTCGATTACATTCAGCTTCACGGCTCCGAATCGGCTGACTACATAAGTCAATGCATACGACCGGTAATAAAGGCATTCCAGTACACAACCAACTACTATCCGTTTGCCAATCATGTTCATGGCATAGAAAAAGAGGAGTTGCTCTCCTTCCGAACGGCTAGATTCTATCTTCTAGATCTCGAAAAACGAAGCAACGCCTCTTCAGCTATTGTCGATCAGATTGAGTGCCTAACTCGCATCGCGGACTACATCGCCCCTATAAGAGACCAGTTACCACCAATTTTTCTGGCTGGAAAATTGAGCACCGATAACGCCACGTCAGCTTGCAGCATAGTTAAGCCCTATGCGGTCGATGTCGCGTCCGGCGTCGAGTATTCTCCCGGAAAGAAATCGATGTATCTGACCAGCAGCTTCCTGGAGCTCTTCAAGAGCCCCTCGGCATCATGGCGATGGTCGTAAACGAGAAGAGTCGAATTACACAATGAAAGTAACACTGAGGACGATAGTATGAAATTGGCAACAAAGTTTGGACAATACGGCGGAACGTACGTACCGGAAACGCTCATGCCTGCCCTCGAGCATCTCGAGGACAGCTTTCTTTCCTTCAGCAAGGATCCGAATTGCATGGAAGAGCTGAGTCACTACTTGAAACACTTTGCCGGCAGACCGACTCCTGTGTACTACGCCGCCAATCTGTCGCAAAAGTATGGTGCACAGATCTATCTCAAAAGAGAAGATCTTCTCCACGGTGGCGCTCACAAAACCAACAACGCACTTGGTCAGGCGCTGCTGGCCAAATATATGGGTAAAACGAGACTCATAGCCGAGACAGGTGCGGGTCAGCACGGCGTCGCCTGTGCCATGGCCGGCGCCATGCTCGGCATGCCGGTCGAAGTGTACATGGGGCAACTCGATTGCCAGAGGCAGGCTCAAAACGTCGAGAGGATGAAACTGCTGGGTGCCACCGTCCACAGTGTCGACATCGGCGGCAGGACGCTCAAAGACGCAATCAACGCTGCGCTGAGAGACTGGGTGTCCAACCTGGACAACACACACTACGTCCTTGGTACAGCGGCCGGTCCCCATCCCTTCCCGACTCTGGTAAAGTTCTTCCAGCGCATCATCGGCAAAGAAGCAAAAGAGCAGTTTCAGCAGATGACAGGGACCATGCCGGACGCTGTCGTCGCGTGCGTAGGAGGCGGTTCCAATGCCATCGGTATTTTCTCGGCATTTCTTGAATTGCCGGAAGTAATTCTACTGGGTGTGGAACCAGCCGGTGAGGGATTGAACTCCACAAGGCATGGTGCGGTCATCCTGGCAGGTAGCGACGGCTGTTTGCACGGAATGATTAGCAAGCTCATCCAATCTCCGGATGGACAGGTGAAAGAGACACACAGTATCGCAGCGGGTCTGGATTATCCATCGGTCGGTCCCGAGCATGCACACCTGAGCACCAAAGGAAGAGCCCGGTACGTCGCAATTACGGACGACGAAGCGGTTGAAGCTTATCGAGACCTCTCCAGACTGGAGGGTATTATTCCAGCGCTGGAAAGCTCTCATGCTCTGGCTCAGGTGAAGAAAATCGCTGCCGGAGAGTACCAGGACAAGCGCATTCTGGTGAATGTGTCCGGACGCGGAGACAAAGATATGGAGCGGGTTATTGAATACATTAGTCAACGAGAAGGAATTTAGAGATGCGAAACAGGCTTGATGACACATTCGAACAACTACGAAGCCAGCAGCGAAAAGCGTTTATCCCGTTTACCGTCCTGGGATACCCCGATCGCAAGACCAGTCTCGAGACAATAGAGAACATGATCGAGCACGGCGCCACCGCGCTTGAGC
>CAZISK010000560.1:0-5830 GCA_964541355.1 uncultured Candidatus Obscuribacterales bacterium | reverse complement strand
TTCCGGTTACTTCGCAGCGTTGCAGACAGGATAAACGATGGGATAACCAGCAAGCCTGCGTCCATTGCTGTTGTGGCTATATTGCCGGCATGATGCCAGAACTTGGCGTTAGAGGCATAACTGGGCAACTCACTCGCCTTGATCATTCGAATTCGATCACCCTCTCGAATTGAGACGAGTTCATTGGCATCGTACTGACGGGTAGTTTCGAGTGGGTTCTGGACATCGCTGGCAAACCAATTGTTGTATCCGTAAATCGGCACATTCTGGGGCTGGATCCGCTGCTGGACTTCAATCTTGTCACCTACGCGCCTGGCTTCAAAGCGATGCTCCAGTAGATTGGCTTCATGGGTGGTGGCACCTTCCGGTAGAGTAACCTCACCGCGACGCAACCGCTCCGGATCAACCATGCCAACAAAGCGACCATCTGGACCGACCACGGCATGCATACCATTGGTGGGCTGATCTCCCCAGTTCAAAAGGCGTTCCGGATCTTTTGTTGCTTGTCCGTATTGGCGGTTGAGCTTGTCGATCTCGTCTCCATTTCTCTCTAACCAAGTTCTCATCGCTTCGACTCGATCTCGATTAGCGGGATCGTCGAGACGAAGATCTTGTGGTAATGGCAAGACTATGTCCCGGATCTGACCTTTGCTATCGCGCACAACCTCTGTTCCAGGGGGTGGTGCAAAGCGATATCTGCCGTCGGAGGCCTGGCTAACTTGGTCTGAGGCGGAGAGATAATTGCGCATCAAGGTCGTCATTGTCAGCATGTAGGAGGCGTTTTGCCGCCAGGTTTCAGGATCCATACCCTCACGATTTTTCCAACCGGATGGCAAGCCTTGTCGTTCGATCTCCTGCAGCAAATCTCGATCCTGTGTCTGAAACAGTGCTTGTTGTATTGATGTGGTGGAACGATCAATAAATTGAAGCGACGAGTCGACACGTTGCATTTCCGCAGCTGTAGGAGCTCTTGAAGTGTCCAGATTCAAATCTACGGTATTGAGTTGCCCAGAGCGAGCCTGTCTTCGCAAGTCATCCGGATTTACTCCAGGTTTTAGCGCTAGCCCCGGAGGTACAGGCAGCTCTCGCTGATAGAGTTGATTCAATCTGTCGGCTGACATGGATTGCAGCCAGTTTGAAAATTTCTGATAGGCAGCTGTGGTTGCGGTACCAAAGCGTCCTTCCTGTTGTTCGCTGCGCAGTCCTTGTTGCAACTCCGGCGAAATCGGATCCTGGCGATTCCAGAGGTGAGCGGTTCTCGACATGATGTCCTGCAATCGTCGAGTATTTTCTCTTGTTTCACTTGGGCTCGATTGGAGCTGTTCCGGGCGTGCGGCTGGGGCATCCCCCCTTCTGGGCGAAGGCGTGGGCCGGTCTTTAGGTGGATTCAGGATATCGAGTAAGTTGTCATAACCGGGATTGTCCGCCGGTGGAGTTGGTCTCTCCTGCCTGCCCGGCCGCCCATCCTGTCCCGGACGGGAAGGCACAACTGCCGGTTGTTGCACTGGTGCTGGACCATCCTGGCGGCCTGGCTGTAAATCTTGTCGAGGCTGGACAGGTCCAACTGCTGGCGCTTGCACGACCGGTGCCGGACCATCCTGGCGGACTGGCTGAAGATCTTGTCGCGGCTGGACGGGTCCAACTGCCGGCGCTTGCAAAACTTGAGCATCCTGACGCACCAGCTGCACATCTTGCCCTGGACGTCCCGGCGCAACCAAGGGCGGTTGCACGGCAGGTGGAGCTGAGCAATCCTGGCGAACCGGAACTTGACCTGGCCGACCGACCGGCGCAACCTGCACTTCAGGTGAGACTGAGGACAGAGGAGTTGGCCAATCCAACATTTGGGCCAGATCTATTACGCCCAGTAAATCTTCGCCCTTGGGAAATAGTCCTTGATCGGCTGACCTTTGGAAGTCCCGCTCCCGTCTTGTATCTTCCTGAGACAAAACTGTCCGATCGTACGAGTCTAAATTCACTCTTGGAGATGGCGTGGCGGCACTTCTATTATCGCCCTGCCGGTCTGGCGAGGTATCAGTTTGAACTTCTCTACTCACAAGGAAAACTCCAAGCCAACTGCCGCCGCGTCCCCTCTGCTCTTACTCCTTCTGAGTAAAAGTCCTTCAAACCACAATATCGAAAGGTCACCAGCAGGCAAACGATACAACATAGATGGAGATCGGATACGGACAGAACTGTGACGGAAGTGTGTCAGCTAAACAGATTTATCGGATTGCAATCGGGCTGCCAATATTTGTGTAAAATGGTGAGTTCAAGCGCCGATCCAACTATGGTAGGTCTGCATACTGAACCAGCGATGGAACTTACCCGAAGAAGTGAAACGGTCTCCTGATGAATGACCTACCAAAACAATCGACTTATGTTTTTTGCCTGCCGCAGGTTGTGTTTATTGTCGGCTCTAACGTTCAAAGATGTACAGCACCTCAACCGGCTGCAATTGGCAGCCAACTGTTGATGGTTGGAAGATATGAGGAAGCGGTAGCGACACTGAAGGATGAGTTGGAAAACATTAAAGCGCAGCACGGCAAGTTCAACAAGTATGTAGCTTCTCACTCCAATTCACTTGCCAACGCGCTTTACTATTTGCAGCGTTACGAAGAAGCTGCAACGCTATACGAAAACGCATTGTCCATAGTCGAGCAGGTTGAACAAGACTACTTGTGTACTGCACTCACCAACCTGGCAAATTGTCGTTTCGCCCAGGAGAAATTCAGCCAGGCCAAATCGCTTTATCAGAGCGCTCTGGACAAAGACGAAAACATGCATCAATTGCGCAGCTTGATCGCCCTATGCGACAGCAAGGGCTTCGTATCTGAAAAACATGGAAAAGAAGAATCGGTACCTTCAACCACTTCTAGTTCTAATCAACGACAGACTGCTGAGATACTATCTCAAATCCGGTTCGAACTCGATCGCCATAGAGTTCACCAGGCAAAGAAATTATTTGAATCACCACTGTGCAGTGCCATGAAAACCGACCAACCATCGTCTCAAGTAGGAGAATACTGGCAACTTTTAGGTGAACTCGAACTGCAAAACAGCAAATTTGCAATTGCCCAGGCCCATTTCCTGAAAGCACGAACCATCCTCGAGGCACAATCCCCGGAGAACTCCACCGTTATGACGGGCGCTCTTATCGGGCTAGTAATTGCATATTGCGGGCAGAATAAATTTTTAAAAGCGATAGAAACGGCAAATCAAGTATTCGAATCTATTGACAGACAACAGGATAACCGTGCCTGTTTTCGATGGCTCGAACAGGTTCGCATACAACGTCAGTATGGTGGCAAATGGACGCGCAGTGGAGACATCGACATTGTAGACCTGCAAAGTAAGCTTCTCGAGTGCATAAAGCGTCTTAACACCCCCGATTATCTGTTGCAGTTCTACGCACTGATGAATCTGGAGCGAATTCTTGATGCTAGAGTATCGGGCGACCGGATGAAGGAAATATTGGAGGAAGCATTTTCGATAGTCGATCGACTCCCCGACAAGGAGGACGAAACAACCGCATTTCTGTTTAAGGAGTTTGGGGCTGAATTGTCAGCTCTGGGAATGCCCGTCCAGGCCGCGACGATATTCGATCGTCTTCTGGCAAGCGAGAGTGTCGAAATCAATCCAGGTGAGCGTTTGTCTCTGTTGAGAGGGCTGTTTCAAAACCTGCTTGGGACCGATCCCACGAAAGCGGAGGCAGTTGGGAAACGAGCTCTCCAGATTGCTGAGCAAGACGGCAACATTAATCCGCGCACAGCCATCTCGTGGACAACAGATCTGGCCAATCTCAAGGAGCAGAACGGACTCTTTGAAGAGGAGCTGGCGTTTCGAATGGATACAGGTGAAAGATTGCGGCGCCTACCCAACGATGCTTTCGATGAGCAAAGGAAAAACTTCGAACAAATCGCAATCGGTAATTTGAGACTTCACAATCCTCTGGCAGCGGCAGAGGCTTACAAGATTGCAAGTGATATCGATCGAGTGCGATACCAGTCGGTCCCGAACGCCCACGAACGTATGGCAATTCAGCAAGCTGTTCAACTCTACATGGCTGGTTCTCTCGCCGAAGCCGAGTGCGTGCTCGGAGCGCTAGCGGACGAACGACGGCAAGCAATTACAGCCAGGGATATCGATACAGGTTGTTATATCGAGGAACCGTCATGGACGCAAATAGCATCAGGTCTCGTATCTTGTTATCTCGATTCAGGTCACAGGTACGATGATGCCGAAAGTATATCGAGAGGTTTGGTCGACGATCAGCACAATCGCTGGAAGGTGAGAAATACATTCGACCTTGCCCTGGCTTTAGATGCTCAAAACAAGCAAAATCAATCCGAGGAAATTCACGGAAAGGTTCTGACACTATTGAATCAAGAGGTGGAGTTTTTCAAACAAGTCACCTATGAGTTTTCGTCCAACATTCCAAGGTCATTGACCTTTCTCAACTTAGATGACGAAATGAATCTGTATAAACAGTCGGCATTCAAGAAAGATAGATCAGCTCTTGAAACAGTAAGGCTCATGCGTAGTTTTTCCAGACTGCATATCAGCGAACACAGGATGGGTAGTGCGCCACCACTGATGGTATCGCGACGGGTGGTAGTCCGACTGCTTAAGGAGTTCGAAACCGAGACACAAGAGATCTACGAAGCGGTGCGTCTTTTGAGTGAAGCACTCGTCGGGTCGCGACTATGCGATGAAGCCATTGGTTGGTATAAATGGCTGTTTACACATTATACGCCGGCAACTGAGTACGACATTCTTGACAGAGCACGCGATCTGGCCAGGCTGTCCGAATGTTATATGTTGATAAACCTCAGGCGTTTAGCCAAACATACAATTGAGCATGCCATTCAGAATTATGCATCTCTAAACCAGGACCTGGCAAGCAAGTCGAGCGCCGAACGAGCCTACTTGGAGAGACAGCTCGTCGGTCTGGAAAAGATATTGTAGCGGCGCGTAAACACCGTTTTGCAATCTACTCGAACCAACTCGTCGCAAAACTCGAGGCAAGTGAATTTGCTTTTCGACTATTAGGCCACACCGGCGATCGTACAACGACGCCATTGAGTTTTGGTTCGGTGGTGCAACTAGCTCTTCTCGAGAGTAAGGGGGTCGACAATCTTCAAGTTTGCCGGCTGGCGCTCGCTCCCTTGCCCAACTTTGAGAATCACTCCACTCTCCTGACCCTGCCCCGCCGACGGTGCCTTATAGAGAAACTGAGGCCCAGTCATGACTTGCCCTGATACGGCTTGGATATTAAGATCGATCGGCGCGAACCCCTCTTTAGCGTACTCCGCGTCCGATTTGCTGCGTTTCGTCTCTGAGTGGTCGAAGCGACCGGTCTGTACGATTAGATTTCCATCAGCGGTCTTGCCTGCAGCACGCACTCTAGTTCCATCGGGAAGTATAATGTCCTCCGCAATTACAATGCTCTCGAGTCTCTTCAGTCGTTTCTCCAATAGCTGCGCTTTTGGGTCTGGTTTTCCTGGTCCGAGCTCCGAACGATTGACGATTGCAAACTCAGCATCGGCGCCTCCAATGATATGACCATCGATGATCTTGAAGAATCGTGCACCTTCGGTGACTGACTCGCCTTCTGGTTTGTATAAGTATTCAAGACGACCGGGCTCGCTCACACCTTCGATATCGATTACTTGATAGCCAGCCGCTAGATAAGCCTCTTTGCTCTGTTTGAATACTAGCGTGGCAGGGTTGTCTGCGTCCGGTAGAAAGACGATGCTGCGATCGCGACTGTCTCTTCCAACCTCGAGTGCTCGCGCTCCTTTATACGATGTTGTACTAAACTTGTCTGATG
>CAZISK010000559.1:0-5845 GCA_964541355.1 uncultured Candidatus Obscuribacterales bacterium | reverse complement strand
GAACACTTAGTGCCTCGTGCCACTTCCGAGCGCTTGCCCAAAAGAAGTCTGCCATCCAACTGAGCTTTGTCATCCAGATACGCTTCGTCTGCCATGTATACAATGCCGTTTTCAACCAATGACTTGCGTCCGGGAATTTTAACAGCAACGAGACCGTCGAGCGCATCGAAGTTGGACTGCCGATACTGAGCGATGGTGCCGACATCAGACCAATAGCTGGTGAACTCGACACCAAGAACTGGTGCGCCTTTCTTGAGCAGCTCTGGAAAGAGCTGCCTACCGAATCCGTACACACCTTCTGTCGGCATGTGATCGAATACTTCCGGCTCTAATACATAAATGCCGGTTGAGGCCAGATTGGAAAGCGCCTCCTCCTGCTTCGGTTTTTCCTGAAAACCTGTGATGAAGCCGTTTTCATCCCTGACCACCACACCAAAGTGCTCGACATCAGGCACCTGTTTTACAGCAATACTGGCGAGCGCACCTTTGCGCTTGTGCTCGGCTACTATCGCGGTCAGATCACAATCGGTGAGCAGATCGCCCATCAAGACGAGGAATGTGCCGTCGCCGAGAAAGTCTCGACACGCTCTCACTCCGCCGGCATCGCCTGAAAGATCTTTCTCAAATCGAAAGGTGATATCGACTCCGAATTTACTTCCATCGCCGAAGTGTTCTTCGAGCTGTTCCGGAAGATAATGAAGATTGGCTATCAACTGGTCGTAACCGTGGTGCTTCAAGAGCCTGACGATATGCTCCATGACCGGCACATTCGTGATTGGCACGAGCGGCTTGGGCACCCGCGATGTAAGCGGCTCCAGTCTGGAGCCAACACCTGCCGCCAGAACCATTGCCTTCATGTGATACCACCCTCCATCCAAAAACTGTGATTGGCTCAGAACACTCTAGTCAAGTGTCCTGATAATCTCGCTCACACAGCTTACTCAGATGAAGTACGAACTTCAACTGCCAGTGCTCTCACCTTTTCCGAAAGCGCTTGCCGGTGCGCTTCGTCATGGGAAAACATATTACGAGCATCGACGATTGAGCGCTCGAGAATGTCAAGTCTCGGTCCCATCGTTCCGGTCGATTTGTCTGGAATGACGTACTTATATATGTCATGATCGAATGCCGGTGAGAACTCCTGCCACTCAGCCGGGGCCAGATCGCTCATCGATCGTTGGCGCTTGCGACAGTACTCGACAAGCGGCTCGACAAGGCTCACCGCCTTATCAGGGGTAAAACCTTTTTCAATCAAATAGTCGACGGCGTTACCTCGATTGATCATATCCATCTCGCTGGATTCTGAGATCCGTTTGGTATCAAAGATGAGGGCAGGGAAGATCGCGGCAATATTCAATAGTACGCTATGAAGCTTGCTGCGCATCTCATTCACAGTGTCGAGACATTCGAAAAGCTCAGCAGTAGCACCTGTCGGCAAGCCTCTAAAAGTCGTCATCACGTTAGCGCAATCGGCTGTTATAGAGGCAATTCGCGCACGCAGCAATTCCAACACTTCGCTGCTCTTTCTCTCGAAGAACTGCTCGTCTGCCAGCGCTAAACTTCTTGGCAGTCTCAAATAACCAAATTCGTGAGTGGTCCACAACAATAGTTCGGATATATATCGCGATAGATGAGTCCCTAGCAGTGCTGAGACTGAAGAAAATTCAATCAGATGATCGAAATCCATGCTCGAATCGACGCTGTTGTTAATGACACCGTCAAAACTCAGTTTTGATGCCATTAGCGCTCGATCCGTCGGCTGCTCTTCTAAAATCAAACTGTCCAAACCGGCGGGCATTCGATTAACGCGATCGAACAGTTGACGAAGCCTTTCGAAGTCGCCACGCAGACTGGTGTCGAGCGCCAGGAAGTAGCAGGTGAATGGTTGCCGTCTCGTCGGCTGCATGTGCGCGTATCCGGGCATCATTATGTCGCGATGCTGATCGGCAAGTTCAATAAGATAGGCCCGAATGGCGAGAACATCGCGCATCGCCAGAAGAATGTTGTCACGCATCCATAAGCGTGTGTCGACGGCAAGCCAATTTTCATCGGTCCTTCCGTGCAAGATTCTTTCCGATATCGTGCCAGTGATCTGGCTCAAGCGTCTGACCAAACCGGTGTAGAGGTCGGGGTCCTGTTCCAAGACGAAAGATTTTCCACTGGCTATTTCAGACTCGATTTCGACAAGCCCCTGGATTAGCCGGTCTGCAATCTCCCCCTTGATTATTCCGTTAACCTGAAGAACATCGACATAGGCCTTTGCGGAGAGCAGCTGATACGGAGCGAGAGCGCGCTCGAAATCTGGTGCCTTAGCTATTCTTCGCACCTTCTTTAACTCGGGTGGAAGTGGTGTTGCGCTGGAAGTTAGCCCGTCAAAATTCATGTCCTAGTTGTAGCACAGGCGCGATGCCAAGTAAGCCCTTACAACGTCCCAATCAGCTGATTTCAGCAGTCCGTGGACGAGAACCGGTTCGACAAAAGAAGACCTAACGACAAGAACCTACTGTGCTGTTACTCTGCCAGTAGGTTTCATTCAATTAGAAGATTGTCGATGTCAAGCAGCCTGTGCGCCGTTCTGCATCTTTTTGCTTTTCTGAATTTGCTTCCTGTAGCGATTGAGATCTTGCTTGTAGCGCTTCTGAACCTGCTTGGGAACTGGCAGCTTTTCTTCTCTTTTCGTTGCCATTGCTTCTCTGAGCCCCTGAAATACTCTACGTTTCCGTCCTAAACACAAATTCATAATATCACAGTTTAATTCCAGTGAATATACAAAATAAATCTAGCGTATTCAGGATAAAACTATGCCAGCCAAGTGGAAATCTATCGCGAAAAAACGTTTCAGGCCTCAGGAATCAGAAAACTGCAGATCACGACGACGACCATGGCGCTGGCGCCGACAATGTAAGGGCTGGATGAACCCATCGTTTGAAACATGTAGCAACCAAGAGCAGGGCCGACAATGCGGCCTAAGGTAGCTAGCGACTGTCCCACGCCCATGACCCCGCCCATGCGATCTTCCGGCGCCAATTTGGAAAGCACGCTTTGATTGGCAGGTGTTGCAAAGCCAGATCCGAAAGCCAAAAAAGCGAGCGCCAGATAGAGCATGTACACGTTATTGGTGACCGGCGTCAAAAGCAGTCCGATTGCGATTAAAACAGCACCAGATGTGATGAGCTTTTTCTCGCCGAATCGCTTCGAAAGTCCATGGATAAGCCGACCCTGGACGATTACCATCAATACACCTATATAAGCAAACATCATGCTGTTTTCAAAAGTTCCGAAGTGGAACTGTTTGTTAGTCAAAAGGATCAAAGTCGCCTCCATATTGGCGAAGGCGAATGTCGAGATGAAGAAGATGGCGAAGGAGACGCGCAACTTCGGATCGGCAAGCGTGCTGGTATAGAAAGAAAGCCCCAGAGGATAGCGCTCGCAGCCGGCATTCGTTCGCTTTGGTGGCTCCGGCAGCCAGATAGCGGTAAATATCAGGTCCAGCAAGCTGAACGCCAAAGCCACGAAACCGATGTGAGCAAGCGAGAGTCCGGCGGCGCTCAGTCCACCCCCGAGAGCCGGTCCAATGACAAAACCCAGACCAAATGCGGCACCAACAAGACCCATACCTTTGGCTCTGGTCTCCTTCGTGGTGAT
The DNA here is from genome assembly GCA_964541355.1 of uncultured Candidatus Obscuribacterales bacterium. Taxonomy (GTDB): domain Bacteria; phylum Cyanobacteriota; class Vampirovibrionia; order Obscuribacterales; family Obscuribacteraceae; genus JADYXR01. The sequence continues at coordinate 2,200 of CAZISK010000559.1, read as the reverse complement.
ATCGGCGATATATGCTTGAGCTACTGCGATATTCGCGTTACCGAATCCAGCAATAGCGCGGGCGACGAAGAGCATAGTCAGGCTGGTCGACATTCCCCAGGTGGCATATCCGATACTGGATGCCAAAAGGCTGATGAGAAGCACCTTGCGCCGACCAATCTGATCGGAAAGGCGTCCCCAGAACGGCATAAAGATAAACTGCATCAATGAATACACCGCGATCAACAGTCCGATCGTCTTGTCGTCCGCGTTGAGCGCCTGGGCATAGGTCGGCAACGCCGGAATGATCAAACCGAAACCGACGAGGTCGATGAAAACGGTTAGAAATATCAGAAAAAGCGCCTTCTTACCTACACCTGTCGTCTGACTTTCTTCCTTCGACGGCGCTTGTGTTCTGTCCATATCTCTCCAGGCTTCCGATAAACAATAAAGTACGCGATTGCAACGAATGACATGAGCTTTTCGCATTCGAAGTGCCATTCAACCTTCGAGCTAATCGAAGGCGATTATCGGACTCAGATATTAAGTCTATTCTTGTTCAAAAGGTTTGTTCTTGGTCATAAGTGGTAATTAAAAGTAATATAAGAGAGGGGCAATTTTTGCTGAACCGCATTTACTACATTCGCTCGTTAAGACTGTCCACTTTGCTATGAAGCTCTGTCTGGTTTGCAACTTCCAAACTGCCGAGGATCAGGACATCTGTCCCAGAGACGGCTCATCCATGGTCACCGTGGGGGACGATCCCCTCTTGGGCATGGTCGTGGAAGGCCGATATAAGATTCAATCAGTGATCGGACAAGGCTCTGCCGGTACCGTGTATAAAGCCGTGCAAGAGCTTATTGGTCGTGAAGTGGCTATCAAAGTTCTGCACGATTATCTTGTCTCCGATGACGAGTTCATCAAGCGCTTTCGGCAGGAAGCAAAAGCTTCCAGCCGCCTCTCGCATCCAAATATCATCACGATCTACGACTTCGGTTTGATCCCAGAAGGCCAGCGTCCTTATATAGCGATGGACCTTCTTATCGGTACACCCCTGTCCGACCTTCTAGCTTCAGTAGAGCGTCTCTCGATTGAAGACGCCATACCTGTTTTCGTTCAGGTCTGCTCGGCGCTCGGAGAAGCGCACAGACAGGGAGTCGTGCACCGTGACGTCAAGCCGGAGAACATCGTACTGGTTGAACGCAGCGGTCAGCGGCTGTTCCCGATCGTAGTCGACTTCGGTATTGCCCGCATCGTAGAAGAGTCCGACGCCGCCAAGATTACAAGAACAGGCACCGTATGTGGTAGTCCGACATACATGAGCCCCGAACAATGCACCTCCTCGAAAGTGGACCACCGCAGCGACGTATACTCACTCGGCGTAGTCATGTATGAGACGCTGACCGGCGAAGTGCCGTTCCATTCCGACGAATTGGTTAGAGTCATGGCGATGCACCTCTCCGATCCGCCTACACCGCTCAACCAGGTGAAGCCAGGTCTCGTATTTCCTGAGATGCTCGAAGAGGTCGTCTATCGCTCGCTTGCGAAAAACCCGGATCAACGCTTCCAATCAATGGAAGAGCTGGCCGAGGCGCTGGAAGAATCGATCAAGAAAGGAAAAGAACAACCTGTTCAGGTCGCAGCGCCTAAGAAGCCGAAGCCGATTGAGCCGGGCCCCTTGGCTCAAGATGAAAGTTTGCATGCCCAACGTAGTCAAAGCCAGGAGATGCCAGCTCCGAACCGTCCCTCTTCGCGAGATCTGGCCAGTCGAGCGCTTGAAGAGTTGCAGTCACGCGGTCCCAGTAACGGTGGCATGCCTTCCACCGTCAACGATCAGGTCGCCGCTATGCGGGCGCAGAGGCGGCATGAACAGAGCGAGTCCTCGAAGGTCTCGGCGCTTAAATCGTCCGACTTTTCGAAAGGACGCGATCGAGGCGGACAAAACGGTTGGATGCAGATCGCGCTTCCTGCCGGTTTGGGCTTGGTGGCGCTCACCGTGCTGTATTTTACATTGTCCAACACCGGCATCATGCCTGGCGGTTTGCCTGGCGGCAGCGAAGTCAGGATCGAGGATGCCCGCAAACTGGTGACAGAGGCCAAGATCGAGCAAGCCATCCCAATGCTGGTCGCTCTCGACAGCAAGGCCAAGCTCGCCCAACCAGACAAAGAGCTTTTGTACGACTGCTACATGAAGCTCGGCAAGAAGTTGTACACCCAGGGT
>CAZISK010000558.1:0-5847 GCA_964541355.1 uncultured Candidatus Obscuribacterales bacterium | reverse complement strand
ATCCATACGTCCGCCAGATCGAAGTCATCACGGGCGGCGCCATGAAGAAAGGTCCAGTTGATGTGGTCGCACCCGAGCATATTGATCCGACCAGTTTTGCCGGCTATATCGACAAAGGTGTCCACGCCAGCCCAACCTTCGGGCGCGACTTCCACTATGGGGATCCGGGCGGCAATCCAGGCGCCACCGGCATCATGGCGAAGGATCTGGACAAAAAGAGCTTGATGGACGCGCTACGCGAGCGTCGCACAATCGCAACCACTAACGGTGAGAAGCTCACCGCGACTATGTGGGGCAACGACAAGCATCCAATGGGCAGCATCCTGGATCAAGCTGTGGCACCCGATCTCACTCTGTCGGTTCGCGTCGGAGGAGAGGTTGTGCCCGATGCGCAGTACAAGGTAAAGCTCTGGGGTGACACTAAGCTTGGTGACAAAAAACTAGCCGAGGTCATGCAAGAGACAACGGTAAGCGGAAAAGATCTATTGGCTGCTGATAACAAGGTCAGTTTTGATCCGCTCCAACACATCCTGGGCAGAAAATCCGCATACTATATCGAGATTCAGAGAACCGATCCAACCACCGGTCACGTTGATCGAATGTTCACAGCCCCGATCTGGGTCGAGCCCCTAACCGGTTCGAAGCATTCCCTGATGATGAGATGGTTGAGCGGCAACTCCGCGATTTACATGGACGGTCTCGCCAGAGGTCGATAGCGTTAAGCAGATTAAACTTCAGACGACGCCAGGGTATTATTCCTATGCCGTCGCTACGTTTTAAACTTAGTCTTCTTGCTTATATATATTCAGAAGCTCGATCTCAACCGAAATGACCAGAAAAGCTTTTCTACCAACTATTCAACTCTTGTTGCTTCTCAGCATCATACTCTCCGCGCTGCCTTGTAACTCCCAGGGACAGGTCGTCGACGACAAATGGGCGCTTGTAGTCGGTATCAGCCGATTCAAAGACAGCAAGCTCAATCTGCGATTCCCCAGCAAAGACGCGCGGGACTTCGCGGACTACCTCGTCAAATCAGCGCACTTCGCACCGGATCACGTCAAGCTGATTACGGACGAGGAGGCCACCCGCACTCGGATTCTGACCGAAATCGCCGATAAATGGCTTCCTCGTGTCGCCCATCCCAATGATCTGGTGGTTATTTACATCTCCAGTCATGGCAGCCCGTCGCAACTCGACAATGAAGGACTCAATTACCTGGTCGCCCATGACACGGATAAAGAACAACTTTTCGCAACTGGTCTTTCGATTCAAAATCTAGCTGAGATGGTCAGAGATCGTGTCCACACCGAGCGGGCGGTAATCATTTTGGATGCCTGCCATAGCGGCTCGGCGCACGCGGGGTCCGAAGGAAAAAGCCTGGTCAGGATAGGTAACTTCGACATTGGACAAATACCAATCGGGAAAGGACTCATGGTAATTTGTTCGAGCAAGCCTAATGAAATCTCCTGGGAATCACGCAATTATGAGAATGGAGTCTTTACTCGCAAACTGATTGAATCGCTTCAACAAAAAGGTGAATACACTCGATTATCGGAAGCCTTTCAATATTTGCAAGACCAGGTGCAGAACGAAGTACTCCGCGACCGGGGACAGATGCAGACACCGGTCTTGCGAAGCGCCTGGAAGGGAGACGACTTAGTGATCGCCACCCGACCGGTCAAACCTCGTCCCGGTCTTCCGGATACAGTTGCCACCATGAGCAGTGCCACACAAGCAACGCAGGAGGTTGCCATCAGCAGCGGTGCCACGGCTTTGTCAATCACACCGCAGAGATCGGCTACATCAAGCGCCACATTGAAATTGACTCCGCGCGTCGCGATTCTGCCGATCACGGGGCCCGGACGCCTCGATCTTTCGCCGGACTGGAAGGGCTTCGCTGACAAGGACCATCTTGATGTACCAAAACGTCTCACCGAAATTGGTTTGATTCCGACAATGGAGTCAGCGCTGCAGCACGAGCTCGTTAAAGAGCTGAAAAGAAACGACGTATTCGTTGTGCAACTCGAAGGAGGTAGTTTGGACGGGGACAGTGGCGCGGCGGCAAAAGCCTTGCTAAGAAACAGCCAGGTCGTGGATTGGCCGGCAATCGGTAGATTGGTCCAGGCGAAGTATTTACTCGAGATGAAAATCAGCGACCTGGAGATCAAGGATGAAATGAACGGTGATACGGTCGGTCTGCGAATCACAGCGCAGTTGATTAATGGCGAGACAGGTGAATCACTTTGGCTTCTAAAATCGAGAAAGTTTTCGAGATTGACAATGGCTAGACATGATGACTCCATTTTTGCTGAGATTCGGAACTTTTTTCCCTCCCGAATAGCCAAAGATCTGTCCAAAGACATAGCCCGGTCGGTAAAAGAGCAGTGACAAACATCTCCATCAAGCGTCAGCTTTTGGCGGCCATAGCAAAGACAGACGGCTCCGTCACGATACCGGATATAGTGACGGACACCGGCCTTGACTTTACTACCGTTACAACGGTTCTAAACGATCTCGCCTACGAGCTGAAGGCTAATATAGATGTCACCGACCGCGGTATCATTTACTACAGGTTCCCCAAAGATCTGCATTACCGTTATTTTTCCAACAGGGTCCTGGAGATCCTCACAAGAATCGGCATTGCCCTGATGCCTGCATTGTCATTCCTCTTCCGAATCTCATTCGGTCTCGTCCTTCTGGTTTCAATAACAATCGTCTTCCTCATAATGTTGGTGATTCAATCACTGGTATGCGTATACTCTGGAAATACCGATGACGTTCTGATCCTCATACGCCAATTTCTACATCTCCTGGGACAGCTCAGACTGTTCAGGGTCAACTCATTTCGAGATGCAGCGGGGATTAGACTCGAGAAGGTCGAGCCTCAGACCGAAGAGAAGCAATCGGCTGAGGGCGCGGATGAAATTGCCCCGGTTGACCCAACCGTCGAACAAACACAAAGTACGCTTCGATTGACCGACAGAGGTTTTCTCCTCAACTGTTACGCTCTGCTTTTTGGACCCGAAAATCCAAACAAGAATTTCAACAACGAACGCTTCCAGGCAGCCGCTCAACTGATACGGGCCAAGGACGGCTTGATTCTTCCGGAGCAGTTGGCACCGCTCACCGGATCGCCGGCTACACAACTGGAAGGAGCATTCCCGATCCTCTCTAAGTTTCATGGAGTGCCGGTAGCCACCCCGTCCGGGCATCTCCTGTACAAATTTCCAGAGATGCAGACAGTTGGGGCAGAACGTCCAGAGAACCCTCCCGCCAGGCTTAAAATGAAAAAGCTTCGGTTCTCCGACATCGATATAAATTCGATAAAACCAATCCTTCTGCTCGCGCTTGCGAATTTCCTGGGCACCCTTTTCTTCTGGTGGCTCCTGTACATCGCAAGAACAAGCGAATCCGGCACCGAACAGCTGTTTCTTCTGCTTGCGATTTACGCGAGCTTCTTCCTCTTCTTTCCAGCGTTTCGTTGGTTTTATATGCAATGGCAAAACTTCAGGATTCGCAAATACAATGCCAAAATCGATCGTCTGGAAGATGAGTTGAACAACCCCCTGCCCGAGCTGGCAACCGCGCTCACCGAAGCTGAAAAAATCCGCATCGACGAGGCGCTGCAGACCGGCGAACACCTCGTCTATACAACGAGCAAGGACTATCTAGAGCAAGAGACCGAGCAGATGCTCGATCAAATTAACGATCGGAAGCAGGATTCCAACGAACTATCTGCCTAGCAGGACCTCCAAAATTTTCGGCTCTCGACTAGAATGGGATATGGGTTCCCTATGAGGTTGATACATGAAGGACCAAGACTCCACCAGATGCCCGCACTGCGGCGAGCAGATCGCCCGAGGCGCAGCGTTGTGCCGGCACTGCGATAGAGGTCTTGATCCTGCCCAATTCAGCGAGTGCCCATCCTGCCGAGAGATGATTCGCAATGAGGCCGTGCAGTGCCGATTCTGTCAGAGCAAAATTACCCGGGCATACTTAGAGTCCGATCAAGAAGCTGCCCCGCCGTCAAATCAACCACCAAAAGAGTCGGGAGGGATTGGACGATTCAACCCGCTGCTGCATCTTTTCCGGGCGTCCAAAGACAATCATCCAGCCTCGGTGCCCGGTTCCTACGGCGAAGGCGTCAGAAAACAGGTCATCGAGGTCATCGTCCGTCAGGCATTAGCCGGAGCGCCGTGGCGGGAAATCTGCCACGGTCCGATGTTGGTCAACGGCATCACTCCGGAGGAGATCGAACAAGAGGTCCGAAAGCGTAAGGGTCAACTGTACCCCACCGAACCGAGTTCTCTCGACGACCAATTCGTTAAGTGCGAGCAGCAAATCATGAAGATGCTGCAAATTTCCAACGAGCTCAACCTCAATCAGTCTAACCGGCAACGCGCGGTTCTGTCCGAGGAGCTGAAAGAGTTGGCTAAGCAACTTCGCTCTGCCCTGGGATCGCTCAAGCAAAAACTCACCGATGATCACCAAACAACTGAGCTTCTGCAGCTCAAACTAGATGGCTATAATACCAAATACGATGCCATGCTCGATTTACTCAATGCAAAAGACAAAGAGATCATTAGTTTAAATAAGAAACTGGCAGAGTTTACAGATCCTGACATAGATTAATGTCGCGGAACATCACGCTAGATAAGGCATCTGCCTATCAGAATGTAACCCGTTGAGACGATGTGTAGGCCGTATGCACACAGCAGCGCGATTTCGTTAACAGTTAATGAAACGGAGCTTGACTCCTCGCCGTGTAGCCGAATACACTTTCCAGAGTTGGTTAGGCTGAGAGAAAAATGTCCACCCGCAAGTATTACTACTACTACTACTACGCCCAAGAGGTTCACCTGAAGTGAGCTAGCGATGTGACGCAGCACAACAGGTGAACCGCAGTGATGAGCTGCGGTTTTTTGTTTTTAAACGACCAATATAAGTTAGCGAAATAATCATGCAATTCAAATCGACAACACTCAGTTCTTACTATTACTACCGCCGGACTCTTCGGGGACGTCCTCGGTAGGCTGCAGTGCAAGCACCTTACACGTCGGGCTCCCAGAGGGGTCCGGCGTTTTCATCTCGCGAGTTTTTTTTCAAGTAACACACAAGGAGAAGAAGTTATGGATGCCAGATTGGTGCTAGCAGGAGCGAAGAAAGGATTTAGCCGAATTGAGATCACACCCAATTTGAGTGTGGGCGATAGACAGCTGCTCATTGTTGGCGGCCCCTGCGCCGTCGAAAGCGAAGCGCAGATGAAACAGGTTGCTCAAACACTCAAGAATGCACCGGTAGGAGTCATTCGCGGCGGAGTGTTCAAACCTCGCACTTCGCCCTACTCCTTTCAAGGCATGAAAGAGGAAGGACTTAGAATTCTTGCCGACGTAAGTCGCGACTTCGGTATTCCAGTCGTCACCGAGGCGATGTCGGAACAGCAATTAGCAACCTGCGAAGAGCACGTCGATATGCTGCAAATCGGCAGCAGAAATATGCAAAACTTCGAGCTTCTTAAAGCAGCCGGACGCGCGAAAAAACCTGTAATTTTAAAACGCGGATTGTCAGCCACAATTGAGGAGTTCCTGCTGGCAGCAGAATACATTCTGAGCGAAGGCAACGACCGCGTCATCCTTTGCGAACGCGGCATTCGAAGCTTTGATCCCTTCACGAGGAATGTCCTCGATCTCGGCGCCGTGGTGGCGTTGAAATCTTTAACTCATCTGCCGGTAATTGTTGATCCGAGCCACGCTGCAGGTAAAAGAGAACTTGTCGCAGACCTCGCTCTGGCAGCCATCGCCTGCGGTGCAGACGGCATCATGATCGAATGTCACCCTCAGCCTGAGC
>CAZISK010000557.1:0-5862 GCA_964541355.1 uncultured Candidatus Obscuribacterales bacterium | reverse complement strand
ATGCGGATGTAGTGAAACGTTGAATTCACTTTGTTGATGAGCTGTGTGCCTACTCAAAAGGAAATTCAGGCGACGAAGCAATCTTCTTCGAGGCGGAATCTGCTGTGTATGAGCTTCACCGCGTCCTTGGCATACTTTGCCGGAAGCAGAACGCTCACTCGGATGTCGCCTGTCGCTACCATGTTGACCGGAATACCGCTGGATTGCAACGCTTCAAAAACGCTCGCGACCACTTCCGGACGCTGCGTAAGACGGCGACCAACCACGGAAATTCTTGCGATGTCCGTATCCACACTGACTTTCGGATTGCCGAGCTGAATACTTAGTGACTCAATCAAGGACTGAACACGTCCAAGCGACTTGCGATCGATCGTGAAAGCCATTTCTTGCGAAGGCTCATCTTCATGTGCGAGTAGCATGAGCATGTCGGTGTTGATGCGAAGCTCTTCCAGGCGGGTAAACAGTGCTGATATGCCGTCGAGTGTGGCGGCTGTTTTTTCGACCATCCTGGACTTGAGTGTCAGTGCGGCTTGAGTCATGTCGCAGGCGATGCTGCAGACGGTGTACTCGGGCACCATGATTCTGTGCCCGATCAATGTACCGACGTCTTTAGGCTCGAATGTCGAGCGCACTCTCAGTGGGACGTTGGCGTCCATTGCCAGCTCGACAGAGCGCGCCGCAAGCACCTGTGCACCTGTGGCTGATAGCTCGAGCATCTCTTCGTAGCTCACAGAAGGGAGCTTGCGCGCATTAGATAGAAGTCTTGGATCGGCTGTGTAAACGCCGTTAACATCGGTGTATATATCGCATCTGTCGGCGTTAATCGCACTGGCCACAGCAACGGCTGTAGTGTCCGAGCCGCCGCGCCCGAGGGTGGTAAGCTCGTTGCTGGATGTTACGCCCTGAAATCCTGCGATGACGGCGATCTCGCCGCGCTGAAGGCTGGCTTCGACGGACTGCGGGGCAATTTGCTGAATTTTTGCAAGACCGTGATTGCTTTCCGTGATTATGCCGGCCTGGGCGCCTGTAAAGGAACGTGCCTGGTAGCCAAGTGATTGAATCGCCATTGACATCAGGGCAATCGAAACCTGCTCGCCGGTTGTAAGGAGCATGTCCATCTCTCTGGGATTGGGTGAATCGGTTATCTCTTCTGCCAATCCAATAAGCTGGTCGGTTGTGTGTCCCATAGCAGAGACCACTGTTGCGACTTCATGCCCTTCATGAGCGGCGGCGACTGCTATTTCAGCGGCATTTTTGATCTTGCCGATGTCCGCTAGTGAAGTCCCACCGAATTTCTGTACGAGTCGACCCATATGCTCAATTTAGTAAAACTAGCTATTCCCAGTCTTAATGATATCCCTCTAGAGTTAGACCAGAGTTAACTGTGTGGGAAAACTATTCTAATAAACCTTGTGCTGCGGCAAAGAGCACAATTGGCCGATTGCTTATTTTAGCCTCAATTTCCTCGAACGCAAAGACTGTTAAGGGTTTGCGACATAACTATATCTGCAGGGGATAATTAAAGACACCTGACGTGATATTGTCAGCGGTGGCATCGCTATTTACTATATATCGGACCGGTGCTGCACCGAAGGCAATGGCGATGGGTCTGAGCCGACCTGTTGTTTTTTATCAATCAAGTCGGCAAGATCGCACGAAGCGTCCGACTGTTGCCGCGATGCCACGACAACCAGTCCGGGTTTTTAGTCAGATTGTCTGTTCGTTCGTAGCACCCAAGTAGCGTTGCGACTAAAATCTTTGCCAGGCAGTCATCGCAGTTTTTGGATGAAGCTGGAATTCTTTTTGACCGAGGTGCATCAGCACCGCTGAAGTCTTGAGGAACTTAGCTGCCAGTCTGCGTGCTTGCGGGTGGTTGGACTGCATTATCTCTCGAAGAGGCATAATCGAAGTGGCGGCATGAACAGTCGAAAATTCCGAGATGTAGATCTGGCTACCGCTGTTGCCGACGGTCTTATTGATCTGCCCATATCCAACGGACTGAAGCGGGTTGACGTCGCAGAATCGACCCGTATTGGTGCTCACGACTGTGCAATTTCCGGGGCTGAGATGAAGCGTCTTTCCATCTGTGGTGACTCTGACTGAGCCTTTCTTTCCGTCATGCAGGTCGTATACCCCAAGGGCATTATCGTCGACGACTACCAACGCCATAGAACCAGCATCAATGTCGACATTGCCGAACGGTGTCGCAATTCGCGTTGCTTTATCCGCGGCAAAAAGGACTTTGCCATGTTTCATCGATGCGGTTTCGGTCTTTGATGCCGAGGTTGAATCGGTCTGACCAACGCTGCTCTTCTGCGCTGGTATCAGCATCTTTGCGCTGGGTAATGGCATATCATGATCACACCATACAAAAGCGGCGATACCATTGGCGGTATCAGTTGTGCCCATGGGTGCGTCAACGTTGGAAGTGGAGGAAATCCGGTTGATTATCGAACTCGATACCGTCGCCAGATTGCATATGGAATCAGCGTTGAGCAATTGGGTGGAGGGGACTTGAAGCGCTATTGTGTTCAAACTGTCAGATAGGGACTGAGGTGCCGTATTCTGAATAGATTGCGGCTTAGTCGTAGAGGAATTCGATCTGGCTTCCTGGTTTTCGGTAGCCGTTATGAGAGCAGGAAGTGTGACTCCAGGTGGATCTCCGATGAAATCGACGTTGGCGCCGATGCTCACGGCTTTCTTCTTCAGTGCATTGGCGAAGGTGACGATAGCGCCTTTTGCGGTGACACTGATGTTGTCGTCTTTGCTCAGTGTGACCTTTCTTCCCCAGTTAATCGCTCCGCCACTTTGGATGGTGAATGCCACGTTCTTGAAGGGTTTTCCTACTATGGGTGGATTAGGGATGACTCCTGTGGCGATCGTAACATTGCCCAGACCGGCTGTGGTAGCAAAGGCGGTTATCTGCGCGTCGATGCCGATTTGAAGGAAGTCCGTCTTCTTACCGGCTTTACCAGTCGTGTTGAGGTTATGTATCAACAGATCACCTTCATTGGCGGAGATGGATGCGCCCGGGTTGATTATGAGTCTGCCCCTCTCCTGCAAAATGTTGATGTCGCCGGCGACGGTACTCAGGTCGCCTATTTTGGTGTCATCGATGGTGGTGGAAGCGCTGTCGCTAATGCCTTTAGACAGAATATTGATGCCGGTCTGCGCGGATACTGCGGAGCCGACCGTAAATTCAGTGGATTCGCCGCCGATAATGTCGACGAAGTTCGCGTCGACGATTCCCTGGATGATCACGTCATCTGGCGATTCAAGCTTAAGTGTTCCGCCGACGTTGGCATTGACAATGCTGGAATCGCTGGGGTCCGGATCGGCTGTGGACGTGGCGGGAGCGAAAGAGCCGGAAATAATAGCGCCGCTTGTGACTGGATTTCCATTGTCGACGATCTTTACCTGTCCGCCTACGATAACTGGATTGAAGGAGCTGACCACGGTGTTGCCCGTACCAGCTGTGCCAGCCGAATTGTCTATTTGAAATATGTTGACCTCACGACCTATTACAGAGACATTGCCGTTGGCGCCGGTGCCGCCGTCAGCAGAGATGTTGCCTATAATAATGTTGCCCCCGGCGAACAAATCGCCAGGACCAGCAACAATAGTGATGTTGCCTGCTGATGTTGTGCCATCCGATGAAATCAGTGCGGCATTGGCGTTGATGTCTCCACCAGTTGAACTGAACCCCGTGATCCAAGTTTCATTGGGGTGAGTGCCATTGGGGTCTTCGAAAGTCACGCCGGCTGCAAGAAGAATGCTTCCTCCGGCTCCAGCACCGTTGCTTGTGCTGAGCGAGGCACCAGTGGCGAAGATGCTGCCTCCGGCGATAATCGCTAGAGGACCGCCGCCAGTAGTCACATTACCTGGTGTGACAGACCCGGTATTTTTCATGATCGGGTCGCCTGTCGTGACTATTTCGTCAAGAATAAGATTGTCGGTATCCGCCTCTATAAATGCAGAGCCTGCATGCGCGATTACTCCACCGGTCAAGTGTCCGACGTTGACGTCGACAATGCCTTCGCCGCCATTTATGTTGAGCTTCTGAGACAACCAGTCGCCACCGGTTAGAGTCGTGTCGAGTTTGTCGACAAAGCTGTTCGTCCTTATGTTGATCGCTCCGTTGAGCGCTTGAATCGTGCCACCATCATTGGTGACAGAAATCGCCGAAGGCAGGGGCGAGTCGATGTTGACGTTGCCATTGTGTGACACGATGGTGCCGTAGTTGTCGATATTCGCGGAATTTAGATTGACATGACCGCGGGCGGACATGGTCCCACCGGCATTTACTACCTGGGCTGATGAAACAGTCAAATTCCCGGAGCTCGAGACTGTTCCAAGATTGATGAACGAGTCTGATGCATCGAAATTCAGGTCTACCGACGTGTTGAGGGGACCGAAACTGGTGGCGAGAGTGTTGGTGGGCACCGAAGAGATGATGCCATTTTCTCCGTTGTAGATCGACCGAGCGCCAATCTTTGCTTCTGTCGCTGCATTGTTAGTGGACAGAGCCAATACAGAACCGAAATTGTTGAGTTGTCCGGTCAGCCTGAAATCGCCTTTGTTGGCGAAGTTACCGATTGCTTGTACTTTTTCCGGTACCACCAGCGATGTCGCTTCGATTTTTCTGCCTGCATCGCTTAGAACACTGAGGAGAACATCTCCGCCAACGGCATTACCGCCGGTGGCGAGTACGAGACCCTGAGTGCCTGCCAGCTTTTGAGAGACGGCAACATATTCAGCTGGAGTGACGAAAGCCCCGGCGCTAAGAGTCTTTTGCTCACCACCGACGGTGATGGAAACAGAACTACCGTTCTCGAAAAGGTTGTCCCCCAACTTGATTGTTCTGCTGTCAGAGGTCAAATCAAGCTCCGCCCCACCTGATACATTCTGAAGCTTCCCAGCATCGGTGAGAACCTGGGAGCGATTGTGCAAAGAAGCGGGGTTGATTGAATGCAAGATATTAGGATACAAATCGTCTCTAGACTCGATTGGCAGCGATAGGGGCTTTGTAACTGCCGTAGGCTGAATAGGGTTTATCGACAATCCATTTTGGCGAGTGTTGCGCCGGTCTTCGCGAATCTGGATACGCGCTTGTCTTTGTGCCAGACGGACTAGATGATCTGCATCGTTGTGCCTTGCAGAAGCAGGCAAATTTGCCGAAACTATCAATCCGGTGAGAGCCAGAGGAACTACCAAAGTGTTAACAGGCAAAGTTCTATTCGACATTAGCGTATCCTCAGCTAGTCCCTTTCGCGAAAGGAACAGGTGGTGGAAGAGAGTCCACAGAATAACATCTTGACAAGGCGGGAGAGTGACTGTGAGGAGAACTGTGACGAGCTTTTTGAATGCGTTTGAGATCGAAACTTATTCAATTGGCGACGCTCGCAATACCATAGCAGCGGCTCCTAATTGTGCACTGCGCGCTCTGTTCGTCTGTTGATCAGAAATTGTGGTGGGGTACTTCTATGTTACTGGTTTGAAACCATTAAGCTTTGCATACCGTGCGATTCTAGATAGCTGTTCAATGATTGAACAAGATCAATGTTGTTTTGATAACGCTGAGGTGTGAATTCTGCATACTTCTGCAACCGCGATACTAAACCGCCTTCCCTCAAGGGTTGACCTTGCGAAGAGAATATTCGGTTAGAGCTGATGTTCTCGAGCTGACCATCGGGAAGCATGGTGTAGTCATTGAGCGACTCTTGTTGAAAAACATCTGCTATTTGCGTAGTGCCGCTCCAGCTCTCGGTTACTATATAACGAGCGCGTGTAACGAGCTCTTTCGGTGTCGAGCGTTCGCACTTTAGTTGAGTCATCATGAATCGAGCAAGCTTGCCTTTAGTC
>CAZISK010000556.1:0-5866 GCA_964541355.1 uncultured Candidatus Obscuribacterales bacterium | reverse complement strand
AGGATCTCGCTCTAACCACTGTTCAAGTGCAGCCTTACCTTCTTTATATAGAGCTGCTCTACCACTGGCAATCTTCGCAAAGGCGATGTTAACTTCTATACTTTTAACAATCTGTTTTTTCTCATATGCGTCGATCTCCTCACCAAAGAGCTCTTTGCGTTGCTCTCTTAGTTGCTCGATGTTGCCGCCATTAGTAACGGCATCTGCCAAGTCATTCGTCAGCTTTAAACCATCAATGAATAGTTGCAAGCAACGCCTTTCCAGATCAGGTTGCGATTTCCTGGCTTGATCTGCCGCTTTTGCAAAAAATGGTAGAGCCTTCTCAATGCCTTCGTTCCAAAAGGTCTTGTTAGCCTCTTTCATGATCGCAAGCGGATCAGTATGATTCATTCGAAGATTGGTTGGAAGCGTCTTTTGCACTTGGTCGAGCGTGCATTGCCAGCGCCCCAACTTCAAGTCTCGGCGAATAGAGGTCATCTGCAAGTAAGCCTTGACGATAGCCTCATTAAAGTCAGGATCTATCTGAATGCCTGGATTCTCGCGGACCAGCTCCAATAGCTCCTTCTCCCCCTGCGAAATAGCGTTATCCTCCCCGCTGGCAATTCTGAGGCACGCTATCTGTACCCTTGCCGTGACAGGCTTATCAACTATAGCCAGTTCTAATCTTGCATTCTTCTCTATGTCAACGACAATTTGACTTAGTAAATCAAATCGATTCTGTAGCTGCCGGACTATATCTACAGAGACCTTGTCTTTCTTGCACTCCTCGATCTCTATCTGAATGCCTGTGATTTTTTCTTCGTCCTGTAGATATTGTCTGTGGCAGGCAAGAAGACCGTTCCTTGCCTTCTTCGCGCATAGATCCAGCGGCATTAGTGAATTTTGCATCGTTTCGATAGCAACCTTGATGCGGTGTTGAGTTTCGCCAGCTGCAGTTCCGTCGAGAACTTTTTCTAAGCGCTTTTCGATCTCCGGTTTGTCCGACCGATCAACCAGTTCCGATGGTTCTTTAGCTATGCTGTTCGGGTCGACGGGGACCTTTCGGCTTGTCGATTCGTACTTAACGTTGGAGTCCTGGACAACGGCTTTGTCACTTGAGCTGTCAGGACCTTCCCAGCATGCCCGCGCGACGTTTTCCCAGTGCGAATCCATTGTTACCCAGGTGTTTTCATTCCACGGCGACTCATTGTGTGATCTAGTTGACATAATTACATCATTCCGTCGGTTCTCCGCATCAAGTAGAAGATAATTTCTCGAGATGACATCACGATGGCACGGTGGAGGAACAATGGCGAAAATTGTCAGGTTGCATTCGCTTGGGGGAGCTGAGGCTCTCAAGTTGGAGGAGGTGGGCGAACTCGAGCCCGAAGTAGGCGAAGTTGCGATCTCAGTGAAAGCGATTGGATTAAACAGAGCCGAAGTCCTCTTTCGTGAAGGACGTTATCTTGAAACGCCACTATTGCCCGCACGCATCGGATATGAGGCCTGCGGATACATATCGAAACTGGGAGCCGGTGTCAAAGAGTTCGAGGTCGGCGATTTTGTCAGCACGATCCCATCGTTCTCTCAAAGTAAGTACGGTGTCTACGGAGAAGAGGCGGTAGTGCCGGCTCGCTCTGTCGTTAAAATGTCCGACAACTTGTCTTGTGAGGAAGCGGCTTCCGTGTGGATGCAATACCTCACGGCATATGGCGCGTTAATCGAATTAGGCAATCTCCAGGCGCAACAGTATGTGGTCGTGACCGCAGCGAGCAGCAGCGTTGGTCTAGCTTCAATTCAGATGATCAAGGACCGCGGCGCGTACACAATCGCTACCACACGGACGCAAGTGAAAAAGCAGGCTCTTCTCGATGCCGGTGCTGACTTTGTCATAGTCACGGAGCAGGAGAGTGTTGCTGCGCGCATACTAGAGATCACCAAAAATGGTGCCGATCTGGTATTTGATTCGGTGGCGGGCCATATGTTGACTGAACTCGCACGTGCCACCAAATTCGAAGGACAGATTTTTATTTATGGTGCGCTTTCTCTGGATAAAACGCCATTCCCGCTTCGAGTAGCCCTGAAGAAGGGGCTGAATATCAGAGGCTATACGATGTTCCAAATCACCGATGTGCAAGAGCGCATGGAGAACGGAAAGAAATACGTTTTGGACAGACTCTACAGCGGAGTCTTCAAACCTGTGATAGACAGGGCCTTTCCCCTGGAGCAGGTGGCGGATGCTCATCGACATATGGAGTCTAATCAGCAGCTGGGCAAGATTGTAGTTACGGTCTGAGTGTCCGGTTTTGGTCACAGTGGGTCGATAGAATGGCATGTAATCGGCACATATTTTGACTAACAGGAAGGGAAACTCATGGACCTGTTCTCGAGTTTTGCGGCTATTGCATTGGCCTGGTTCATCATGCGCACGATCTCATTGTTTGTGCAGCCGCCATCTCCATCTTCATACTATTTTGGTCCGACCGGTGCAATGGGTGTCAAAAGCAACGAGGCTGTTTTTTTGTTTTCTGGTTTGATCGGAGTGCTTGGTGCCGTAGGCACATTCGGTGTTATGACGAAGAGTATGAATTTGCCTCCCCACATATTCGGAATACTTATGTTCTTTACCGGGCTGGGTGGGCTTGTCGGCGGATTGATTCTGGATAGTTTTCTGAGAAAACTGATTTTTTGTTCGATCGCCCACAGCAAAGTCGGCGAATTGACCAAGTGGTTTTTGTATGGAACGACTGAAGAGCGATGTGAGGCTGCTGGTGTCTTTGCGTCGATGGTGGCAGATCGAAATTTTGTCGCGGAGTACATGCCTCAGTTGTTGAAGTCGCTCAAATCGGCTGATGATCCGGATGCGCGCTTTCATCTGGCATGTGCAGTGCGAGCCGCTGGTGCACCAACTCGGGAGCAGTTGAATGATATAGTAGATACACTTCGCCCTTTGCTCAATGATCCCGAGTTCAAGGTACGTGCTCCTGTCGCGCTCGCCCTGCACAAACTCGGAGCTGCCAGTTTTCCGGAAATCATCAAACCGCTTGCCAGTGCGCTGCTGTCAGATGATAAGTCGGCCTGGGGCATGGTCACCTACTACCTGGACAGACCGGGCACTTTCACGCACATGGTGATACCAGATATTTTTCAAGCAGTGGTTAAACATAACTGCGAAATGGGTGGGCTTAGCCTCTGCTTTCGCTGGATTGATCCGGCTGGTAGGGCTGCTCTTGAAGAAGGGATGCGGCACCAAAATCAGTTTGTTAGAGCGCTCGCGCATAAGGGCTTGGCCGCCCTGTCTGGTAACATACGCGCGTAGAAACCAGTCTAAGCCTGTTCCTATTCATTTCCAATTAGTGTGAATCTGGTTCTCCATAAGATGTCTTTTGATTTGCATAAGTGCATTTCGAGGGAACGCTTTTTTGCCTGAGCTAGAGTCCTTCTTGTCGTCACCGACAGTTGGAACTCGTTGCTTGTAGGTGAAACACAGTTTCTATTACCGAGTCCGCTTTTGGTCACACTGGAAGTTTAATCTGCAAATCAAGCCCCCCCCTTTGCAGAACTGGTGTTTATGATGATTACCAAAAAGAGATTTGTTCAATTGTCTATGGCCTGTACGTTGTTGTTGTGTGTTTTCTCCGCATCGACTATGGCGGGCTCGGCACGATACACCAATAATGATGTAGCGGAAGAGTTTTATCGTCAGGGTTGGCACCTCATGAATGATGGCAAATATCCAGAAGCTGTCGTCAAGTATCGAGAAGCGGTCAAGCTGGAAGAGACTTTCGTAGCGGCCAATATCAACCTGGCGATGTGCCTCAATAACTTGGGTCAGCACAGGGAGGCTGTTGCGCGCGCAAGCTCTGCGCTTAAGTGGAATCCAACCTCATCATATGCTTTCGTGCATCGTGCTAAAGCTTACGAAGGGCTCGGTCAGTATGACAAAGCGGTCAAAGACTGGACTCAAGCAATTGCCAACGATCCTGACAGTGTGGGTTACTATGCCAGTCGTGCAAGATGCTGGATGAAGTTATCGAATATAGCTGCAGCAGAGAAAGACCGAAAGAAGATACTAGAGATGCCGGTTTCCAACGCCTATGTCAAGGAGCTGCAGGGTCGAATCTTTCTAGATCAAAAAGACTTCAAATCTGCAATTGCCTCGTTCACTGCTGCGTACAAGGAGGATCCGCAAGCACTGGATGCGCTGCACGATCGCGGCTTGTCCTATGCGAGTCTGGGCAATTACACTCAAGCCATCAACGATTACAATGCCTGTTTGAAGGCTAATCCGAACTTCCTTCATTGTTATTATATGCGTGGTGTGGCGCACATTGCGACTGGTGACATGCTGCAAGGTTCGGCTGATTTGCGTACGTTTTTGAAGGCGTCCAACTGGCGAGCTCCTCATGCAATCTATGCAGTTGCGTTTTGTGTCCTCAGCGATCGTCGCGCCGGCAACCAAAGTGCTGCCGCCGCGCTGTTGAAAGACTGTCAGAAGCGGGTGTCTATGAACCAATGGCCGGCCGGAGTCATCCGGTATTTCAATGGAGAGATCAGCGCCGACGAAGTTCTAAAAGGCGCCAACAACAATGATTTACTTACCGAAGCAAAAGCATACATCGGTTTTGATCTGGCAACGAAGGGTAAGGTAGCCGAAGCTCTTCAGCACCTGCAATGGGTGAAACAGAATGGCAATAAGAGCTTCTCTGAGTACCAGGTTTCGATTGCCGAGCTGAAGCGATTGCTGGCTATGTCCTCAAAAAAATCGCTATGATACCAGCTTACTTTCTAATCGGTCTGTCACTGCCCATATTCTGAGCGTCGAGTAGCTGTTGAACGTACCCCAGGTTGGCTTTGATCGTCGGATCAGGCTTGGGCAGTGTAGGTCCGACTGTGTCGCTCAAGAGATTCATTCGATTCAACATGGGAGCATGGTCCTGTTGTGTCACCATCGATTTATCGAATGGATTTTTCTTGAGAAATCCTTCTGTGAGCCGGGCTGCTTCAGCGGTCTCGACAGCGGCGAGTTGTGGAGAGAAAGCGGTGGTTTTGCCTGCGTCGAGCTTTTGAGTCGGATCTGGACTCTCGCCTGGTTGCTGCGCCACACCTGCGTAAAGGAAACCTAAATCCTGGCGCGTCTTGATCGGTAACTTGGCGGGACCATCCGGACCGATGATTGCTCTTCGAGATAGTTCTGCTTGAATAAGCTCGTCTCGGTAGCCTTTAACATCGGCTTTTGTGAAACCTCGAGCAAGTTTGGGTTCGGGCATGTCGACTTGAGCTTGCATCTGAGCTAAAGGTAACTTATCAGCAGCCTGTTTTGCCTCTTTGAGAACCTTTTCTGCATCGGCAAATTGACCTTTCGATTGCAGAAGTTGGGCGTACTCTCGTCTCGCCTGAACCGGAGCAGCCAGTGCAGCGAAATGATCGGAAATGTCCTTCATATACTGTGTGCGTTCTTCTCTTGTTGGCGGCTTGTCGGACAGCTTCGGCTTGCCGTCCGCACCGATTTCGATCTTCTTATTTTCGTTGAGAGCCTTTTGCTTCAGATCGACGTCGGCGATTCTAGCATTGCCATTCTTCGCGCCTTCGTCTGCTTGCTCGACCTTCTTCAGCAATGTAACGGCGTCAGGCTTTGCATCGGTGGT
The DNA here is from genome assembly GCA_964541355.1 of uncultured Candidatus Obscuribacterales bacterium. Classification (GTDB taxonomy): domain Bacteria; phylum Cyanobacteriota; class Vampirovibrionia; order Obscuribacterales; family Obscuribacteraceae; genus JADYXR01. The sequence continues at coordinate 239 of CAZISK010000556.1, read as the reverse complement.
TGGCTGTTTGGGCGGTGTATCTCCACCAGGCCCTCGAGGTGCATCAGGAAGAGGGTCGCCGAGCATAGCCAGAAGCTCGCTGTTGCCAGCCATACCGGCGGCCCGGGCTGTGTCTGGCTGATTGGTGTTAGTAATGGATGTAGTATTGGAATCGGACACCGCAAGCAGATTTAACTCTTTCTGTGACGAGCCGCTGTCAGTTTTGTCGGTAGTGACTTTCATGTTGGTATCTGATCCTC
>CAZISK010000555.1:0-5868 GCA_964541355.1 uncultured Candidatus Obscuribacterales bacterium | reverse complement strand
AGTTGTGCTCGACGCGCAGAACACGGGCGGTCAGCGAAACATCACCCTCCTGCGTATGAAGCACGGCTTTTATCTCTTTTCCAGTCTCCACATCCAGATGATCGATCCGGGTGGTCTCAATAGCTGAGCCGGATCGGCACAGATCGACAGTTCGAAACTCTTGCTTGCCGCCAATATCAAGCGATATGGTGACGGGGACGTCGATCATTACGCGCTGCGATTTTCTCTTTTGCGAAGCCGGCTCCAACTTCGGGGCGGAGCAAAGCAAACAGGTCCTACCTTTCAATAGCTGCGTGCCCAGAACGCTTGACGACCACATCCCGTTGAACGTCAGTCGCGGCGAGTCGCTTACGAACCAGATCTTCGTGCCCTTCGGCAAAATCTTGTTGGTCTCGCGGCTCGTCCTCACCTGCACAAGAATTTGATTGCCAACCCTGTCGATGATCGCCGCCCTGCCGAATCCGATATCTCCAGGGCTGCTTTCCACTTTTACTTTCAATACTTTGCCGGGCTGAAATAACATTGCGCTCTACATCCTTGCAACTGACCTGACATCCGAGGTTCGACAACGCGGTACGATGTCACTATTATCTCACTTCGAGAGCTTGTAATCGGTCATTTAGCAGTTTCTTTCTTGATACTTATTACTAGGTTGTAAGCTTCCGATTTTCGAAGTTGAAAGGTGTCGCTCAACTCATGGGCGATATCGCGAGAATGAGCCCCTTCCTCGAGGCGCTCGAGCACGAACTCTCTAACAGAGGCAGGATCGACCGCCACCTGGAAATCTCTTGCACCCTCGACCACGAGAGAAAACTCCCCCCTCATTTTTTCTTCAGTCAGACAGTCTTCCAGCTGCGAAAGCGATACTCTGATGTATTCTTCGAACCGCTTCGTGAGCTCCCTGGCAAGACATACGCGCCGATCGCCAAAAATGGCAAGCATTGCCTGGATGGTCTTTCCAAGGCTGTGCGGCGAGACGTAAAAGACGAGGGTGCGGTCCTCGCGAGAAAGCTGCCGCAATCGCTCTTTCATCCGAGACTCTTTGTCTGGCAAAAACCCTTCGAAAGCGAATCTTTCACACGAAAGACCGCTTCCTATCAACGCCTGAATACAGGCTGTCGGTCCAGGAATCGCCACCACCTCCATGCCAAGCTCAATCGCTTCGTTGACCATCCTTGAGCCCGGATCGGAAATCAATGGTGTGCCGGCGTCCGATATCAATGCCACCTTGTGCCCGTTGCGATTGGCTTCTTCAAGCAGCCCCCGCCTGGTCGCTTCGTTGAACTTATGGCAGCTCACCATCCTCTTATTAATCCCGAAGTGGTTGAGCAGCTTGATGGTCACGCGAGTATCTTCGACCAGCAATAGATCTGACTCATTAAGTACACGTTTGGCCCTGTCGGAAATATCTTCCAGGTTACCAATCGGAGTTGAGATTATGAACAGGACTCCTGACAACTAATCACCTTTAAATCCTTCTGTCAATTTGTCAAAAAATCAAGCGAGTTGGCTGTTTGGCCGATCAGGCATTTAGAAAATAGCAGCTCGATATCGAGTTTGACACATAGGTTTTCTACAGGTTATTGACAGTTGTAGATATTTAATCGGAAAGGTTAAGCATAGCCTCTTGCCGGACAGTTGATATTGATCTCAACGCCTGACGGTGACGATTTCGATGCTCGCATTAAAACAGGATCTAGAGTATCGTAGCGATAGATATGTTCGCGTCATTTCATCAAAAATAGAAAGCCAGTCTCACTTGCCTCTGCTTGCAACGGACAATCGACATTTCAAGTTATTTCGGCTGGAAATCGCCTCCGCCATACTCCTTAATAATCCACATATCTCCCTCCTCTCAAAAGATATCGACTCGCAGCAGCATATCATCGAGCTTTGCGATACATATGCGATCCGCCTGCTTTTGTCCTGGTTGAGCACCGAATATGGTTGCTCTTTATTCGCGGAAGCTATGCCGGCGGATCTACCACAGGCGGTGCCGGATGCTGAAAGAATTTTCCTTTCCGATGATATATATCCATTTCTCAACGAAGTCGCACTCAATAACGATCGACAACTTATAACCCTGGCAAATGCCTTCCTTGATAAGGCTTTCCAACCGTCGATCGAACTTGCCGGATCTCTTTATGAACACCTGACAAGTTTTGGTCTTGAATTCGACAGCGATGGTGGCTTGCATATACGCAGTAGCTACGATTGCAAGTCCGGTAGGCGGAAAAAAGGGCAGTTCTATACGCCACCATGGGTGGTTGATTACTGTCTTGAAAAGAGCCTTGACCAAGACTTAAACAATTTCATGAAAGCGCTCCAACAGCGAATGCATATAGAAGCCGGTGGATCTGGAGATCGAAACACTATTAATTCGACATCCAGCAAAAAATCGGAGGTCGACAGCAAATCCGATGCAGCTTCGCCAGATCTTGGCTCGCCTGCATTCACAATCCTCGATCCAGCCTGCGGCACCGGCAATTTTCTGCTTGGCATTTTGCGATTTCTGGAAAACCACGATGCCACGCCGGATCAGATTCAACAGGCAGCAACACGCTGCCTTCATGGACGAGATATAGACGCAAAAGCTGTTGGAATCGCTATCTGGTCGATCGTTCTATTTGTCGCTCGTGGTTGGAAGGGGGTACAAAACTTCGATCCGGTGCAACTAGCTCACGCGTTGCGGAAAAATCTCAAGACCACAGATTCGGTTTTCGAGTCGATCATTTGTAAGAATCTCGACAACCAGCGACGATTCGATCTGGTTATTACCAACCCGCCGTATATCAGCTTTGGAAGCCGCAATCAGGACAAGCTCCTGCCTTCGAGCGCCCTGTTCTTACGAGCACACTACCCGGTCTCCTCCGAATACAAAATCAGGCTTAACGCAATCTTCCAGGAGGTAGCGCTTAACTATGTCGCCGAGGGCGGCAAGGTTTGCCTTTTCGTACCTAACACCTTCCTTACCGGCAAAGGCTACGCTCGGCTCAGGGAGAATCTCGTCAAAAAGACGCGCTTGCTCAATTTAACGGAGCTACCCGAAGACACAATCAAACAGGCGATCGTCGGGCGCTGGTGCGTTATTGTTTACACGTCGCAGAAGCATCGTGAGGTCGAATGTCTGGACTATCCAGTCGATCTATTCAGTTTCTGCAATAGTGAAAACGGCGACAATCAAAAGCTCAAACATTACCGTCTCAAGGCATCACATCTGGTGACAAAGGATCAGAGCCGTTTTCGTCTCGTATTTCAAAACATCGACGAAAGACTGGCACTCAAGATGGAGTGCTTGAGCCCGCTTTCGGACATTATGCGTGGGCATACCGGTATCCGCGCCCGCAACGGTCAGAAGACAATCGTCGAGGATCGAAAAATCGATGATTCTTTTAAACGCGGAATCAGATCAGGCAGCGCAGTCGATCAATACTCCGTAACTTGGGATGGCAGCTGGCTCAAGGTGCAGGCGGATCTGCTCTTTGGCGGCGGATTCGATGCCCGAGTCGTTGAAAATCCGAAGTTATTGGTCAGACAGACGGCAGATCGCATTATCGCAGCATATGATGACTCCTCTCTCTACCACCTCAACAACATCCATAGCTTTTCGAGCCAGCTGAAAGCCGGTCAGAACGCGAATTCCGTCGATCTGCATCTGGTATTGGCGTTAATGAATTCCACCCTCTGGCTTTATCTTTACAGGATGAAAACACGTGAAGACGGCCGGGTTCTCGCGCAGATCGACATCGAAACGGTTGAATCGATGCCGATGCCGAACTGTCTTTCTGATCTTGCGTCCGACATTGCGAATCTGGCAAGGCAATCGGCGAAAGACGAATCTAAGAGCGCCAGATCACGCATCGACGATCTCGTGTATAAAGCGTACGACTTGAGCCTTGAGGAGATTGAGCACATCAAACTTTCGATAGGCTCGAGAAAGAATGAGACCGCTGAATGCCTGCGAGCATGAATCACTAAATTGAGTTCAGATTAAAACCAGATCGAGTTAGCTACAATAGGCTCCATTGGGACACGCGCCACAGGCGGCTTGCGAGGGTAGATGAGAGCTATGTACACCGGTCGGTCTATTGGGATGGTTGTAATGGCGCAGTTGGTGCTCAGTTGCGGACTCAGTCAACTGTCCGCGTATGCGGTGGAGACGAAGCAACCGGCACCCAAGCTGAACAAGATTCTCAATCCGGTTGCAGCAGCAAAAGCAGCGAAAGAAAAGATCAATACCGCCAAGGAAAAGATCACAACCGCCAAAGACAAAATTAAAAATTCGCTGAAACCACAAGAACCAGCGGTTCAGGTGCGAGACAAATGGGCTCTGATTGTCGGGCTGGAGAAATTCAACGACGATTCCATTCGCCCGATCAAGTTCGCTCAGCAAAATTCCGTGTTGATGTCGACCTTTCTCGCCAACCCGGAGCTTGGTCGATTCGGCGCCTCCCGAGTTGTCATTGTCACCAACAACAAGGCCACGAAGAACAATGTCACCAAAGCATTAGGTGACACATGGCTTCTGAAGAATGCTCTACCTAATGATCTAATCGTTCTCTATTTCTCTACAAGAGTAAAGCTGAAGCCAGATGGAAGTGATCTCCTTTTATATATGTTTGATACTCCATCATCTCAACCAGATATAGGATCTATCGAGCTGAAAGCCATGCTCAAGAATCTCAGGCAGAGAACACAGTCTCAACAGATACTTTGTCTACTTGACGTAGGGCCTGACATAAAGAAGAAGACTCAGGAAGATGGCGGTCAGGATGAAGCACCGACTCCGCCCACCGGATTCGATGCGCCGTCCTCTCATGTGACCTTGCAGCAAATCGCTGAAGAGACCGGTACAACCATACTTGCAGCCTCGGACATTGGCGGCAGATCCTATCCTTCTTCAACCAAGGGCTGCTCTTCTTTTGTGGAAAACCTATTGGAAGGTCTCGCTACTGCCAGCGGTCAGGTCGAGTTCGAACAGGTCGCACAATATGTGACCAAGATGGTCAAGGATAAGGTAGCCACCGACTTCAAGCGAGAGCAGGTTCCTGTGCTCGCCTCGTCCGGTGAGAGCGCGTTGATGCTGAAAACTATCGTCGGCACAGCGGTGAAGAGCTCTACCCCGGAGAAGGTAGCCAAGATAGGACACCCTCCGGAACGCGCACCGGAAGTGGCGATGCGCTCAAAATCTGGGGATGAGGACAAGGCGATCAACATCAATCCCACCAGATCAATAACCACCAAGATGAAGCCTGTACAAGATGATGATGATTCATACGATAACGCAGACTTCGGAAACGTAGATTTCGGCCCGTATATGGCCAAAATGAAGCGAGACATACAGGCTAAATGGACCCCCCCGAAAGGTTTCAACGAGCAGCGAGTGGTAGCGGTTTTCTCCATCAAGAAGGATGGAACCATCGCCAATGCATCTATAGTCGATGGCAGCGGCTCCGATTCGGTCGATAAGTCCGCAATGGAGGCGCTGGAGGCTGCTTCGCCGCTTGACCCATTGCCTCAGGGTTCCCCTCCATACGTGCAAATCCGGTACCAGTTCGACTGGAAGGTCACTAAGAACTAGATCTTTAGAATTGCTTAGGCTTTGAACTACGGTCGACTACGTAGATTCCGCATTGACGGCCTCGGTCCCGAGGGGTAAGGTTGTATACAGAAAGGGATGGCAGAGCGGCTCCAATGCTCCTAACCCATTACCTTCGACCCGCGTTATTACTAAACCCTATCTAGATTAAGCGAATTTAACAAACGGATTGGGCGTGGGACATTGATTGAGGAGTAACCAAAGAGAAATTATGAGCGATATTCCAGGTGGCGGCGAAAGATTGGATAATGCTGGCAATTCGCAGCCAG